>NZ_JARAMO010000077.1:0-92175 GCF_028807275.1 Mameliella sp. AT18 | reverse complement strand
AGCGTGGACTTGCCGCAGCCGGACGGCCCCAGGATGCAGACGAATTCGCCCGCCTCGATGGTGATGTCGGTGGTCTCGGTTGCGCGGTAGGCCGATTTGCCCTTGCCGAAGGTGATCGAGACGTCCTTGACCTCGATGCGGCCCTTGCCGATGTCATCGCGTTGCTGAGGGGCCTTGAATTTGAGGATATCAAGCATGGGCCGGGACTCCCTTTGACTGTTGAGCGGGGCGCGATTTGCGCCACGCGAGGTAGAGGATCAGCGCCGTCAGCAGGCCGAAGCCCAGAACCGACAGCAGCGGGCCGGAACGTTCCAGCGCCAATGAGGTCGAGGTGCCGAGGCCGAGCATCGCCAGGCCGACAACCCACGAGGGCGTGGCGCAGCAGACGACCCAGCTCATCGTGACGTTGGTCAGCGCCACGAGAAAGGCGCCCAGCCCGGTAGTCGCCCTGAGGCTATTGCGGGCCGGAGCGGCGCAGGCCGTCCGGTGCAAGAGCGAGACGGCCAGCCCCACCATCGCGCCCAGCAGGCACAGCACCAGCAGGCGCGAGGGCATGATGTTCAGGCTCCACTCGGAAATGCCGGTGCCGTAGTCGTAGTTCATGCGCCCGATCTCGATCAGCCACTCTTCGCGGATGATCCCGACCATGTCGCGCACCGATGGCGTGGACCGGATGATGTGCCGCACGTTGCCGGGCCAGTCGTAGAAGGTGACGTAATTGGGCCAGGCGCGGAACCGCAGCAGGAGCGCGGCGAACATGGCGACCTGGTGCAGCAGGGCGAAGAGGACGCCCCAGAGCAGCATGTGTCGCCAGCGCTGGCGGATCTCGCCCGCGATGATGGTGAGCAGGGCCATCACCGCGTCCGTTTCTGCCAGGCCAGCATCGGCGCGGTCAGCAGCTTGACCGCCGCGGTCGAGCCGGTGCCGAGGAACCCGATCACCAGCATGCCGACGACGATGTCCTGGTAGTTGATCAGGCTGTAGGCGTTCCAGGTGAAATAGCCGATGCCGTACTGCCCCGAGATGATCTCTCCGGCCAAAAGCGAGAACCAGCTGACCCCCATGCCGATGGCCAGACCCGCCGCGATCGAGGGCAGGGCGGCCGGGATGACCACATGCCGGAACACGTTCCAGCGCGAGGCACCCAGCGACTGCGTGGCCCGCACCAGCACCTCGGGCGTCTGTTCGACTCCGTGCAGGGTGTTCAGCACGATGGGAAAGAGCGCGCCAAGGAAGGTGATGTAGATGATCGAGCTTTCCTCGGTCGGCCACATCAGGATCGCCAGCGGTATCCAGGCCACGGCGGGAATGGGGCGTACGACCTCGATGTAGGGCATGATCAGCGCCCGGGCGAGGCGCGATCGTCCCATCACCAGGCCGATCCCGATGCCAAGGGCGCAGGCCAGCGAATAGCTGATCAGGATACGGCGCATCGAGACGCCGATATGGGTCCAGAAGATCCCGGTCTGCACATGCGTCACGAAGGCGTCGAAGACGCGCCAGGGCGAGGGGACATTCTGGAAGTTGATGTAGAAATCCACGTTGTTGGCGGTCAGCAGGTGCCAGGCCAGCACGCCCAGCGTCAGCGAAAGCGCGACCAGCCCCAGATTGCCCAGTTGCGCGGCGCTGATCCGTGGCAGGCGAAGGGTTGGCCCGGCCGGTGGCGGCGCTGGGCTGGCCACAACTGCCGGTTCCGGCGTGGCGTTTACGGGCGGGGTTTCGGTCGTCTTCAGCGCTTGGGACATGGCTTGCCTCCGGTGGAGCTTGCTGCGTACCCGGGGCGGAACGTCCGCCCCGGGCCTTTTCTGGAGGGGGAGGGGTCAGCCCTCGGAGGTGAAATCCGCGATGGCGGCGTCGAAGGTGATGACCTCGCCCGAATGGCTTGCGGCATAGGTCTCGGCCTCGCCCTTGCGCAGGAAGGTGGCGTAATCCTCGCCGGCCTTGACCCAGAAGGCGGTCTTGCCAAAGAGCTTCAGCCCGGTTTCGCTGTCGTAGACATAGGTGGCGTTCAGCTTGGCCCCGGTGCCCCGCATCGCGGCCACGGCGGCAAGGAACTCGGGCATGGTCTCATAGGTCGAGACGCCGTCACGCGCATGCCAGATCTCGGCTGGCAGGCCGGCGTTGGCCTCTTTCGGATCGACCGTCGCGGCCTTGTCGGCCTCGTAGTCCAGCCCCATGTCGGCGTAGGCGGCCTTGATGTAGTCCTCGGTGATCCAGGCGTCGAAATCCAGCGGCGGGATTGCCTTTTCGCGCACCAGGACGCCGTGGTCGAATTTCAGCGCATCGACCCATTCTGCCTTGATCGTCGGATCCAGCGTCAGGTGCCCGCCCTTGGAGAAGTAGAGGTACAGAACCTCTTTCTCGACCCCGGTCCAGGTCTCCATCTCGGTCACGGCGCGCATCGGATCCTCGCGGATCCACTCGCCCGCCTCGATCACGGCCTTCAGGAAGGCCTCGACGACCTCGGGATACTCTTCGGCAAAATCCTCGCGGACGACGACGCCGTGCAGGTAGGGCACGCCAGCCTCGGAGCCGTCATAGATCTTGCGACCCGTGCCCCGGAATTCCATGATCTCGGACCAGGGGCAGAAATCGCTGTGCGCGTCGATCTTGCCAGCCGCGATATTGGCCGCGCCCACGGCGGGGCTCTGGTTCTTCAGGACGTATTCGCCCGCGGGCATGTCGTTGTCCTGCATCGCCTTCAGCAACATGCCCCAGGCGGCGGAGCCGACCGGCGTCGAGACGGATTTGCCGCGCAGCTGGTCGATGGAATAGATGTCGCTCTCGACCGGGACGACGATGGCATTGCCCGACCCCTTGAGGTTATAGCCGGTGCCCGCGACATAGATCGACCGCAGGCTGTCGGTTTCCTGGAACTTGGCGCCGTTCACGATCAGGGGATAGTCGCCCATGACGCCGATGTTCAGCTTGTTGGCCAGCATCTGGTTGGTGATCGGCCCGCCAGAGCTATAATCGGACCAGGTGATGTTCCATTCCGCGTCGGCATATTCGCCATCCGTGGGTAGGTATTTTTCCAGCAGGCCGAGTTCCTTGACGACGATGCCCGCCGTGTAGGTGTCTGTGCACATCGACTGGTGCCCGATCGCAATCGTGATCTCTTCGGCCCATGCCGCGAATGCGAGGGGGACCAGGGCTGTACTCGTAAGGGTGGTCTTGAGGAAGGTCTTCATCACGTCTCTCCTGTGAGTTTCCGAGAAGTCGTCGATCGTTCCTCCAGCAGTATCCGGCCCTTCGATGCGCCCTGTAAAAGGTCGAGGGGGTGCTTTCTGACCGGATTTCCGGATTGCCCTCTTTTTGTGCTTGATTTGCGGCCGATGACCGCTAAGGCGCCGCAATTCGGACCGCCGATCTGCGAATCGCATATAAAATTATCGTTTTATATCAGTAACTTGGTTTGAAGTTCGGATGCGCGAATACCCCCCGGGGAGCGATGCCCGGGAGGATTAAAAATGCAGCGATTTCAGTGGGAACGTGCCTGTTCAGGCGGCCATGCGCTCCAGCGCCCAACGCACGTTCTTGCGCACATCCGGGTCGTTGTCGTCGGCATATTTCTTCAGGTACGAGGCCGTCGCCGGCACAGCGAGTTCGCCCAGAACTGCGGCGCATTCCTTGCGCAGGTTGGGCACGGGCAGGTCCATCATCGGGGCGATTTCCATCGCCGCCTCGGTCGCGCCCAGCTTGCCCAGCGACCGCACGGCCTTCAGCCGCACCTGCCAGTAGTCGTCGGCCAGGGCGCCGCGCAGGGCAGGGATGCAGGACGGACCGCCGGACTTCGCCAGTGTTTCCGCCGCGGCCTCGCGCACGATCCATTCCGGGTCTGTCAGGGCGGCGATCAGGGCCGATTGCGCGGCCTCGGACTGCGAGAACCCCATTGCCGCCAGCGCCGTGCGCCGCACGTTGACATCCGTATCATGCGCGGCCTCCTGCAGCGCGGGCAGGGAGGTTTCGTCCTGCAGCCAGCCGATCACGCCAACCGCCTGCGCCCGCACACCGGGGGCAGTGTGTTTCAGCGCGGCGACGGCGGGCGTCATGGCCTCTGGCCGACGCAACTCCTTGATCCCGGCGAGGCAGGCGGTCAGCTTGACCTCGTTCGCGTCCCCCAGGTGCGGCAGGATCGCATCCCCGGACGTCGGGTCCTTGAGTTCGGTCAGGGAAACGGAGGCCGCGGCCACAACTGCCGGGTCAGGATCGGTTAGCGCCGAAACCAGGGCCGCGGCGACCTCGGGCCCGTCGAAATCGGTCAGCCCCTGCGCGGCCTGCTTGCGCACGCCGGCGTCCTCGTCGGCAATGGCGCGGGCGAGGTAGGGGATAGCCGCCGGATCGGCGCTGTCGGTCAGGTCGATCACCGCCATGATCCGCGCGCCGGGCACCGGGTCGTCCAGCCCCTCGGCGAGGTCCGCGATGTCGTCGAAATCTTCGAAAAGTCCGCTCATCTTTGTCCTCACTTCAGCAGGTAGGGAAGGTTCACGGTGACGGCGCCCGTGGGGCAGTCGGCCTCGCAGGGCATGCAGTACCAGCACTCGTCGTATTTCATGTAGGCCGTCTTGGATCCGTCCTCGGTCTCGGCGATGCGCAGCACGTCGAGCGGGCAGACATCCACGCAGACGGTGCAGCCCTTGTCGGCGATGCAGAGATCGGCATTCACGGTGACGGGAACGGTGGTCGCGGTCTGGGCGAGAGGCATCTGTCTGTCTCCTTCTGTTCGTTATTCGGCCGCGACCGAGGCACCGACGCGCTGGTTGTTGTAGGCGTCCTTCTCGTCCTCGGCGATTTCGACGATGTAGGGTTTCACCTCCTGCTTGCGGTGCGCCGGCTTGCCGTCGTCGCCCTTGGTCAGGATCGTGTGGCAGAACCAGTTCTCGTCATCGCGGTCGTATTCCACGCGGTTGTGGTAAAGACCCCAGCGGCTTTCGGTGCGGTAGAGAGAGGCACTGGCCGCCATGTCGGCGCAATCCAGGATCGAGGAGGCCTCGAGCGCGCGCATCAGCTCGTGAGAGTCGCGGACGTACATGCCCTGTTCCATGTCCTCGCGGACCTCTTCGAAACGTTGCTGGGCCAGTTCCATCTTGGCCGTCACCTTGGGCGGTTGCAGGTAGTCGTTCACCAGGCGGCGGGTCTTGTATTCGATCTGGTTGGGCGGGATGCCATCGTCGCGCTTGGTGGGCGCCAGGACGCGGGTGCGCTCTGTTTCGACCTCGGCCTCGTCGAAGGCGGCGAAATCCACGTCGGCGATGAAATCGGCGGCATCGAGACCGGCGAACGCCCCGTTGGTGAAGGCCCCCAGCATGTAGTTGTGCGGCACGTTCGCCATGTCACCCGCCGCGTAGAGGCCGGGGATCGTCGTCCGTGCGTGTTCATCGACAAAGACGCCGGAGGCGGAGTGCCCCGAGCAGAAGCCGATTTCCGAGATGTGCATCTCGATCATCTGCTTGCGGTAGTCGGTGCCGCGGCCCTTGTGGAAATGCCCGCGGGTCGGGCGTTCGACGATGTGCAAAACGCGCTCGATCTCGCTGATCGTTTCCTCTGCCAGGTGGTTGAGCTTGAGATAGACCGGCCCCTTGCCGCCCTGCAGTTCGTCGTAAAACTCCTGCATCATCTGGCCCGACCAGTAGTCGCACTCGATAAAGCGTTCGCCCTGCGCGTTGGCGGTGTAGCCGCCCATCGGACCGGCGACATAGGCGCATGCCGGACCGTTGTAATCCTTGATCAGCGGGTTGATCTGGTAACACTCCAGGTTCGCCAGACCGGCGCCCGCGTGGTAGGCCATCGCATAGCCCTCGCCAGAGTTCGACGCGTTCTCATAGGTGCCATAGAGATAGCCCGAGGTCGGCAGGCCCAGCCGCCCGGCGGCGCCCAGCCCCATGATGACGGCCTTGGCCCGCACCACCAGGAATTCCGCCGTGCGCGTGTTGACGCAGACCGCGCCCGCGATGCGGCCCTCGCCGGTCAGCAGGCGAGTGGCCATGTAGCGGTTGACGATGTTGATGCGCGCCTTGCGCAGCTGGCGATAGAGCGCCTTCTTGACCGTGTCGCCGTTCGGCATCGGCAAGACGTAGGTGCCGATATGGTGCACCTTCTTGACGTCGTATTCGCCGTTCTGGTCCTTTTGGAAACGGATGCCGAAATCATCCAGTTCCTGGATGATGCCATAACATTCCGAGGCATATCGGTAGACCGCCGCCTGGTCGCATATGCCGTCATTGGCGACGGTGATTTCCTTGGTGTACTGCTCTGGCGTGGCATAGCCCGGGATGACCGAGTTGTTCAGCCCGTCCATGCCCATCGAGATTGCGCCCGAGCGTTTCACGTTGGCCTTGTCCAGCAGCACTACGTTGGCCTTGGGGTTTTTCTTCTTGGCCTTGAGCGCGGCCATCGGTCCGGCGGTGCCGCCGCCGATCACCAGGATGTCGCAGTCGATCTGGGTCAGACCGTCGAGAATCTCGTCCATGCCAGGGGCTCCTTGAATTCTGTGTCGGGATCAGCCTGCGCCGCAGTGCAGCGCGGGTTATGTCAATTAGTTGTCGTGGGTGTCGGAAAGTTCGCGCAGGTAGACGAAAGGGAAGATCGCCTTGTCATGCCCGTCAGAAAACCAGAGGTTCACGCCATAGCCGCCTACCGGGTGAATGCCGGTGATCGTCAGTCCGGGCGCCAAGGTGACGGTGCCGGTGTCGATTATTTCCCGTTTTGTCCATGCATCCCGGGCGTTTACGCGCAGCGTCCCGGCCGAGAGATGGCTTTGCCCGCCATCTTCCCAGGTCACCGTCAGGCGTGTACCGCCGGCATCCGTCATCATCTGTTCGATCATTTTTTCACTCCTGTCGTGCTATGGACAGGCTGCCGAAATGGGGGGTCGGGAAATAGCAATTAGTTGACGGACGGGTGCGCTGCGTTGCGGCAATCCAGAGGGGCAACAGAGAGGAACGCCCCCAATGACCTATGTCGTCACAGACAATTGCATCGCCTGCAAATACACCGATTGCGTCGAGGTCTGCCCCGTGGATTGCTTTTACGAGGGCGAGAACATGCTGGTGATCGACCCCGAGGAATGCATCGACTGCGGTGTCTGCGAACCCGAGTGTCCCGCCGATGCGATTCGCGCCGATACCGAAGGCGACATGGAGAAATGGGTGGCTTTCAACGCCAAGTACGCGGCGCTCTGGCCCGTGATCCTTGAGGCGAAGGAGCCGCTGCCGAGCGCGGATGAGATGGACGGCAAGCCCGACAAGCTGGCCAGCCAGTTTTCCGAAAACCCCGCCACCGAAGACGCCTGAGGAGACGCGCCATGAACATCGCAACCCCCGCAAAGATCCTGCCCGATGCACAAACGGTGACGGCGGTCACGCATTGGAGTGACACGCTGTTTTCCTTTCGCGTCACACGCCCGCGCAGCCTGCGCTTTCGCTCGGGTGAGTTCGTCATGATCGGCCTGATGCAGGCCGATGCGAAAACCGGGCGGGAAAAGCCGCTCTTGCGCGCCTATTCCATCGCCTCACCCTCTTGGGATGACGAGCTGGAGTTCTATTCGATCAAGGTGCCCGACGGTCCGCTGACCTCTCGCCTGCAAAAGATCGAGAGCGGCGACCAGCTCATCCTGCGGCCCAAGCCCGTGGGGACGCTGGTGCTGGACGCGCTCTTGCCGGGCAAGCGGCTTTGGATGATCTGCACCGGGACGGGGATTGCCCCTTTTGCCTCGCTTTTGCGCGATCCGGAGACCTGGGAAAGCTATGATCAGGTGATCGTTGCCCATACCTGTCGCACGAGGGCCGAGCTGGCCTATGGCGCAGAAATCGTTTCCGCCCTGCCGGACGATCCGCTGATCGGGGAACTGGTTGGCGACAAGTTGCGGTATTATCCCACGACCACCCGCGATCCGTCCGACATCGAGGGCCGGATCAGCGATCACATCCGCGACGGACGCGTCTTTGCGGCGCTGGACCTGCCGGCCTGGACGCCAGAAGAGGATCGCGTGATGATCTGCGGCAACCTCGCCCTCAACAAGGACATCATCGGCCTGTGCGAGGCGCATGGGCTGGAGGAAGGCGCCAATTCCGCGCCTCGTCATTTCGTGGTCGAGAAAGCGTTTCTCGACTGAACGAGAGGAACCGGGGCAGGGGGCGGGCAAGCCCTTGCTGCCCCGGTGCGCGTGCCTGCTGCACGCCGTCGATTCGAACTGGGCGCTTTGCGCGGGCCGGTGAAATCCGAAAAATGCATCTTGGTGACGCGTTTTCCTGCGGCGCGCGCCTCCTTTTGTCAAAAACTGAACTAAACGGTTTGCTTTTTTCGGTCCTGTCGCCTACCTGCAGGCAGCCTGCCCATCCTTTCGACAGAAAAAAGCACCATGCGCCAACTTGTTTCCGTTCTTGCCCTCGTTGCCCTGATCCTTCCCATCGCCGTTGCGGCCCAGGATCAGGCTGTTCCCGACACGCCGAAACCCGTCAAGCTGATGGAGCTGTCGTCGCGCCCGGTCGTGCAACGCCGCCAGTTCTTTGGCCAGGTGACGGCGCGCCAGACCGTCGATCTTGCCTTTCAGGTGGGGGGGCAGCTCGAGATCCTCGAAGCCGAAGAAGGCACGTCCAAGCCGAAAGGCGAGCTGGTCGCGCAACTGGATATTTCCGGCTACGAGCGGGCCGTGGCGCAGGCGCAGGTAAATTACGACAAGGCGCAGCGGGACGCGGAACGCTTTGAGAGCTTGAGCGGGCAGGCGGTGTCCGCCGTCCAGGTCCGCGATGCCGAAACCCAGCTGCGCCTGGCCGAGATCGCGCTGGAAAGCGCTCAGGATGACCTGGAACATGCCACCCTGAAGGCGCCGTTCGACGCGCTTGTCGCGCGGCGGCTGGTGGCGAATTTCCAGACGGTCTCTCCGGGAACGCCTGTGGTCCGGCTGCACGATGTCTCGGAACTGCGCGTCGACATCCAGGTGCCGGAGGTGCTGTTTCGTCAGGCGGGTGACAAGGCGGACGTGACCTTTGTTGCCCAATTCCCCGGGGACAACGCCATGTACCCGCTGGAAATGCGCGAGTTCGAGACGGAAACATCCAGTGTTGGCCAGACTTACCGTATCACCCTTGGCTTTGCCGAAAGCCCCGGCGATTTCGTCTTTCCAGGCGCATCCGTGACCGTCTTTGCAACGCTCGAAGGTGCCGCGCCAGACGGCGTGATCCTGCCCGCCACGGCGCTGGTCTACGATGCGGCCGGCAAGGCCTCTGTCATGGTCTTTCAGGATGGCACGGTGCGGCGCACCCCGGTCAGGATCGAACTGCATGACGACGGCAAGCTCTACATGATGGAGGGACCCGCCGACGGGACGAAGATCGTCATGACCGGCGCGTCGCAGTTGCGCGACGGCCAGTCCGTGCGCCCCTTCACCCGGATCGGAGAGTAAGCCCATGTCCATCGCGCGCGCCTCCATCGACAAGGCGCTGATCACCTGGATCCTCATGCTGGGCTGTCTACTGGGCGGCATCTGGGGCTTCTCCACGATCGGCCGTCTCGAAGATCCCGCCTTCACGATCAAGAACGCCATCATCATCACGCAATACCCCGGCGCCTCCGCCGAGCAGGTGGCGCGCGAGGTCTCGGAACCCATCGAGTCCGAGATCCAGAAGATGGGCGAGATCGACTTCATCACCTCGTCCAACAAGCCGGGTGTCAGCCGGATCTCGGTCAATATTGAATCCACCTACGACGGCACCGAACTGCCCGCCATCTGGACCAAGCTGCGCAACCGGGTCGAGGATGCCCGGCGCAGCCTGCCGCCCGAAGCGGGGCAGCCTATCGTCAACGACACTTTCGGTGACGTGTTCGGCGTGTTCTACGCGGTGACGGCGCCGGGGTTCACCGATGCCGAAGTGCATGAGATCTCGGAATACCTGCGCCGCGAACTGCTGGCGGTGGACGGGGTGGCCGACGTGGCCGTGGCCGGATTGCCGTCCGAGGCGATCTACGTCGATGCGCGCACCTCCATTGTCACCAACCTGGGGATCGCGCCGGACAGCATCGGCGCGGCATTGTCCAGCACCGACACCCGCACCCCGGCGGGCAGCGTGTCCTACCCGGCGCAGGAGGTCCGCCTGCAGGCGCCCGGCGGCAGCGACACGGTCCTGGACATCGCCAACCTGACCATCGGCGTCGGTGGCGACGTAATCGACCTTCTGGACATCGCGACGGTCACGCGGTCGCGCGTCACCGACCCCAACGAGATCATCCGCTTCCAGGGACAGGAAGCCTTTACGCTGGGTGTCGCAGGCAAGGCCGCTCTGAACATCGTCGAAGTCGGCAAAAGCGTGGACGCGCGGCTGGCCGAGATCATGCGCGACGTGCCCGCAGGGGTCGAACTGCACCCGATCTATCAACAGCATGTCGTGGTTGACGAGGCCTCGAACGCCTTTTTGCTGAACCTGGCGATGTCGGTGGCCATCGTGGTCATTGTGCTGGCGCTTTTCATGGGATGGCGGGCGGCCGTGGTCGTCGGCGCGACGCTGCTGTTGACCGTCGTGGGGACGGTGTTCCTGATGGCGATCTTCGGGATCGAGATGGAGCGGATTTCGCTGGGGGCGCTGATCATCGCGATGGGGATGCTGGTGGACAACGCCATCGTCGTGGCCGAGGGCATGCAGGGCGACATGGCCAAGGGCAAATCCGCCCGCGATGCCGCCGAGGACGTTGCCAAGAAAACCCAGACGCCTCTGCTGGGCGCGACCGTGATCGGCATCATGGCCTTTGCCGGGATCGGATTGTCGCCGGACGCGACCGGGGAATTCCTGTTCTCGCTGTTTGCGGTGATCGGGATTTCGCTGCTGCTGTCCTGGATCCTGGCGATCACGGCGACGCCGCTCTTGGCGCATTACTTCTTCAAGGTCGGATCGGGGGACGATGCGGACCACTACGGCGGGCCGCTGTTCCGGGCCTACCGGGCGGTTCTGTCTGCGGCGCTTACCCTGCGCCACCTCGTCATCCTGGCGCTGATCGGTGTGACCGTCCTGTGTTACATCGGCTTTGGCCAGGTCAAGCAGCAGTTCTTTCCGGACTCGAACACGCCGCTGTTCTACGTCCATTACAAGCTGCCGCAGGGATCTAGCATCCACCAGGTGTCCGACGACATGACCCTGCTGGAAAACTGGCTGGCGGAACGTGACGATGTCACCTCGGTCGCGACCTTCATCGGCGGTGGCGCGACGCGCTTCATGCTGACTTATGCCCCCGAAGAGGCCCTGCCGACCTACGGCCACCTGATCATCCGGGCCGAGAGCCTTGAGCAGATCCCGCAATTGCGCGCCGATCTGGAAACCTTTGGCCGCAGCAGGCTGACCTCGGGCGAGTTCCGCACCGAACGGCTGGCCTTTGGTCCCGGCGGCGGCGCGCCCATCGCGGCGCGCTTTTCGGGGCCAGACCCGGTGGTGCTGCGTCAACTGGCGGAACAGGCAGAGGCCGCGCTGCTTGGCGCCTCCGACCAGTTGCAGGACCTGCGGACGGACTGGCGCGAACGGGAACTGGTGATCGTGCCACGCTTTGCCGACGAACGCGCCAAGGCGGCGGGCGTCACCCGCGAGGCCCTCGCCCAGGCGCTGAAACTGGGCACCGATGGCCTGCCGGTCGGCAATTACCGCGAGGGCGACCGCCTGATCCCGATCGTGATGCGCACCGATACGGCCCAAAGCGAAGGCGCGGGCCACCTTGTCGACCTGCCGGTCTATTCGGCGGCGGCAGGGACCTATATCCCGGTGGCGCAGATCACCGATGGCTTCGCCTGGGAAGCGCAGAACACCTTCCTGGTGCGGCGTGACCGGGTGCCGACGATTTCTGTCCAGGCGGGTGTGCCGGCGGGAGTGAACGCCTCCAGCGTCTTTGCCCAGGTGCGTGGTGCGGTCGAGGCCATCGAACTGCCAGAGGGCTATGTCCTGGAGTGGGGCGGGGAATACGAAAGCTCGACCGAGGCACAGTCCTCGCTGGGCAAGCAGTTGCCGCTGTCCCTGATCATCATGGTGCTGATTTCCGTCCTGCTGTTCGGAACGATCCGCCAGCCGGTCATCATCTGGCTGCTGGTCCCGATGAGCGTGAACGGCGTTGCGCTGGGCCTGTTGGGCACTGGTCTGCCGTTCTCCTTCACCGCGCTTCTGGGCCTGCTCAGCCTGTCGGGCATGCTGATCAAGAACGGCATCGTCCTGGTCGAGGAGATCGACCTGGTCCGGGCCGAGGGCGTGCCGTTCCGCAAGGCGGTCCTGGATGCCTCCACCTCGCGTCTGCGGCCGGTGGTCCTGGCCGCCGCGACGACGATCCTGGGCATGATTCCGCTGCTGTCGGACGCCTTCTTTGCCTCGATGGCGGTGACGATCATGGGCGGCCTCGGCTTTGCCTCTGTCCTGACGCTGGTCGCGGCGCCGGTGTTCTACTACAGCTTCTTCCCCCGCGCGCGAAAGGCCGACGCGCGGGTCCGGAAGGAGGCAAAAGCGGCGGCCGCCTGAGGCCGCCGCCCGGCGAGGGCATGGGGGACTCGACCCCGGCCTGAAAAAGCGTGATCCTGTTGCGACCCCCTGCCGGGCACGGCAAGGAGGGAACAACAAGAAACGACAGAGGCCGGAACATGAGCAGACAGAAACTCGCGATATTTGGCGCCCTTTTGCTGGCCGCCGGTTGCAGTGGCGTGACGGGCGGACGCACCGTGGTCAAGGGCGCAGGCCCGGACGAGCTGTTGAAACTGCGCTACGGGCCGGGGCTGGGCTACAAGGTCAAGCTGGGCCTGCCGGACGGAACCGTGCTGGTGCGCCGCGATTGCGTGACCGAACTGGGGCAGCTTTGGTGCCGGGTCTCGCTTGCCGATGCGCCCGCGGTCACGGGCTATGTCTCGGCCGACTACCTCACGGCGCCCTGATCCGGTCCGGCATAAATCCGCGATCTTGGCCGCGCGCGGCGATCACCCTTGGCGAGGCCCGCGCGCTTGGCTAAGACGGCGTACCGCAGACCTGGAGGACGCACGTGAGCACCACCGCCGACCGCATCGCCCGCACCATCGCCACCGAGATCGCCGCCAGCGCGGCACAGGTTACCGCAGCGGTCGGGCTGCTGGACGAAGGGGCGACGGTGCCCTTCGTCGCCCGTTACCGCAAGGAGGTGACCGGCGGCCTGGACGACACCCAACTGCGCACCCTGGCCGACCGCCTGACCTATCTGCGCGAGATGGAGGCGCGGCGCGCAACGATCCTCGATTCGATCAAGGGGCAGGGCAAGCTGACCGACGACCTGGCCCGCGCCATCGCGCAGGCCGACACGAAGGCGACGCTGGAAGACATCTATCTGCCCTACAAGCCCAAGCGGCGCACCAAGGCGATGATCGCACGCGAAAACGGGCTCGAGCCGCTCTTGCGTGCTATCGAGGAAAACCGGGGTGCGGACCCGGCCAAGCTGGCCGAGGGCTATACCGGTGAGGCGGTCGAGACGGTCAAGGCCGCGCTGGAAGGGGCACGCGACATCCTGGCCGAAGAGCTGACCGAGAACGCCGACCTGCTGGGGCGGCTGCGTGACTACATGATGCGCGAGGCGGTCATCACGGCGCGGGTGCAGCCGGGCAAGGAAGAGGCCGGCGCCAAGTTCAGCGACTACTTCGACCACCGCGAAAGCTGGGCCAAGATCCCCGGTCACCGGGCGCTGGCCATCCTGCGCGCGGCCAAGGAAGAAGTGGTGACCATCGAGATCGCGCCCGAGGGCGAAGAGGGCGCGACCCGCGCCGTCGGCATCGTCTGCACCGCCATCGGCATTCCCGGCGACGGTCCGGGCGATCAGTGGCTGCGCACGGCTGCTGGCTGGACCTGGCGGGTCAAGCTGTCGCTGTCGATGTATGTCGACCTGCTGACCGACCTGCGCCGCCGCGCGCACGAAGAGGCGATTGGCGTCTTTGCCCGCAACCTCAAGGACCTGCTGCTGGCCGCGCCTGCGGGCAACCGCCCGACGCTGGGCCTGGACCCGGGCATCCGGACGGGGGTCAAGGCGGCCGTGGTCGATGCCACCGGCAAGCTGGTCGAGACGGCGACGCTTTACCCTTTCCAGCCGCGGATGGACCTGCGCGGCGCGCAGGAGGCGATTGCCCGCATGGTCAAGAAGCACGGGGTCGAGCTGATCGCCATCGGCAACGGCACCGCCAGCCGCGAGACCGAGCGCATGGTGGCCGACACGCTGAAACTGATCGAGGGACCGAAGCCCACAAAGGTCGTCGTGTCGGAGGCCGGCGCGTCGGTCTACTCGGCCTCGGAACTGGCCGCGAAAGAGTTCCCCGACCTGGACGTCTCCCTGCGCGGGGCGGTGTCCATCGCCCGGCGTCTGCAGGATCCGCTGGCCGAACTGGTCAAGATCACGCCCGAAAGCATCGGCGTGGGCCAGTATCAGCACGATGTCGACCAGCGCCGCCTTGCGCAGGCGCTGGAGGCGGTGGTCGAGGACGCGGTGAACGCCGTCGGGGTCGATCTGAACATCGCTTCGGCACCCTTGCTGGCACATGTGGCCGGCCTGGGTCCGCGCCTGGCAGAGGCCATCGTGGCCCATCGTGACGCGACAGGGGCATTCCCTTCGCGCAAAGCGCTGCTCAAGGTCGCGGGCCTTGGCCCCAAGGCGTTTGAACAATGCGCGGGCTTCCTGCGCATCCGCGAAGGGGAAGAGCCGCTGGATGCCTCTTCGGTCCACCCCGAGGCCTACGACGTGGCGCGCCGGATCGTCTCGGCCTGCGGGCGCGACATTCGCCAGATCATGGGTCAGCCCGCGTCTTTGCGCGGCTTGCGGGCCGAAGATTTCGTGGACGACCGGTTTGGCCTGCCGACGGTGCAGGACATCTTGTCGGAACTGGAAAAACCGGGTCGCGACCCGCGCCCCGAGTTCAAGACCGCCAGCTTTGCCGACGGGGTCGAGGACATCAAGGACCTCAAGCCGGGCATGATGCTGGAAGGGACGGTGACGAATGTCGCGGCCTTTGGCGCCTTTGTCGACGTGGGCGTGCATCAGGACGGTCTGGTGCATGTCAGCCAGCTGGCAGACCGTTTCGTCAAAGACCCGCACGAGGTGGTCAAGGCCGGGGACGTGGTGCGCGTACGCGTGACGGAGGTGGATATTCCGCGCAAGCGGATCGGCCTGTCGATGCGCAAGGACGGCGGGGATCGACAGGCTTCCGGTCGCGACTCCGGGCCAAAGGGCAAGACCGCCGGCGCCGGTGGCAAGGGGCGCCCGCCCAAGCATGGCGGCCGTCAAGGCGGTGGCCAGTCGGGTGGTCAATCCGGGGGCAAGTCCGGGGGACAGGGCGCTCTGGGCGATGCCCTGCTCGCGGCGATGAAGAAGAAATGAGAATAGCGGGGCGGCCGGTGCCGCCGCTTAGCATGTTCAGGCCGGGCGCAATCCGGGGGCGCTGTCCCCGTCACCCGGGTTTTGCCGCCGCTCCGCTTTCGAACATCCGCGCGATCGCGGCGGCATCAAAGCCCGCCTCGGCCAGCACTTCGGCGGAATGCTCTCCGATGCGCGGGGGGGCGCGGTCGATGGCGGGATTTCCGGCAGACATCAGGAAGGGCGCGACCGGCACCTTGTAGGTTCCCTCGCGTCCCTCGGGGGCGTCCAGCTCGTGCAGAACGCCGCGATGATCCAGCTGCGGATCGGCCAGGGCCTCGTCCAGCCCGCGCACGCGGCCTGCGGGAACGCGATGGTCGCGCAGGAATACCTCCCACTCGGCGGCGCTGCGCGTGGCGAGGATGCGCGCCAGCAGCGCCTCTTCGCGGTCGTAGTCGTCAAAGCGTTCGTTGTTCGAGTGCTTGACCATCTCGGGGTGGTCCAATGCCTCCCACAGGCGTTTCTGCTGTCGCAGGTTGGCGGCGCCCAGCATCAGCTTGCCCTCGACGCAATCATAGGTGCCCAGGCCCGCCACGGCATAGCGGTTGCCCTCGGGGCGGGGCGCCTTGCCGGCGGCGGTCAGGGCGGTGACATGGGTGCTCATCAGCATCAGCGTGGCGTCGAACATGGCCAGGTCGACATGCTGGCCAACCCCGGTCTGGCTGCGCTGGAACAGGGCGGCGGCGATCGCGAAGGCGGTCATGTAGCCGGTCGAATAGTCAACCACCGGCGCCCCGGTCTTGAGCGGTGCGACCTCGGGTGTGCCCGTCGCGGCCATCAGGCCGGAAATCGCCTGGAACACGTTGTCATAGCCGGTTTCCTCGCGCCGTGGGCCATCGTGTCCGAAGGCAGAGACAGAGCAGTATACCAGCCGCGGATTCAGCGCCGCCATGTCGTCATAGCCCAGCCCCAGGGCCTCCAGCGCGCCGGGCCGGTAGTTCTGCACGAAGACATCCGCCGTCTTCAGAAGGGCGCGCAGGGCCGCGCGCCCGTCCTCTGTCTTGAGATCAAGCGCCAGAGACCGCTTGTTGGCGCCTTGTGCCAGGTAGGTTGTACCCATGCCCGCGTCGTTCAGCGCCCTGTCGGGGCCTTGGATGCGCACCTGGTCGGGGTCGTCCGGGCGATCGATCTTGATGACGTCGGCGCCCAGAACGGCCAGTTGGTACGAGGCGAAGGGGCCGGCAAGCACATGGGTTGCGTCGATGACGCGCAGGCCGTTAAAGGCTCGGGGCATTGGGGTCTCCTTTTCCGGGTCAGCGCCCGGTGTCGCGGTGGGCAGAGGCATCGGCGCGGTTCGAAAGCCGCGCGATCCAGCCCGCGTTGGGCATGATGACGAAGATGCGGGTGAGGTGCATGGCCGTGACCAGCGCCACGTCCTGGGCCAGGATGCCGGCGGTCAAGGCCATTTCGGTCACGCCCCCGGGCGCGATGCCCAGCATGACCGTGGCAAAGGGCGCGCCAAAGACCCGCGACAGCGCCCAGGCGCCCAGGCCGCAGGTCGCCAGCAGCAGGCCCGAGGACAAAAGCGCGGACCCCAGAAGCGGACCGCCCAGCAGCTCGCGCCGAAAGGCCCCGCCCAGCCAGGTGCCCAGCACGATCTGCGCGGCGGCCAGCAGCGGTCCGGGCATGTCGAAGGCGGGCAGGTCCAGCGAGGAAATCAGCGCCGCCATGAAGAGCGGGCCAAGGAAGTAGGGGTTGGCCAGGCGGATGGCGCGAAAGAGCACAGGACCCAGCAGAGCGCCCGCCAGCGTAAGCGCGGTGCCGGTCAGGCCGTCCCGGCGCAATGCCTCCGGGGACGGGGCAAGGCCGTCCGTCCCGGCGTACAGCAGGATCGGGATGACCGTGACCACCAGCGCGATGCGCAGGGTCTGGGAGAGGATGACCGGAGCGGTCGGCACCCCGTGGTGTTCGGCCATGACCACGGCCTCGACCGGCGAGGTCGGCACGACGGCGAGGAAATTGGCCACCAGGCTGCCGCCAAAGAGCCGCCGTTGCAGCCGGGCGACCAGCATCGCCGCCATTAACACCCAGAGGCTGACGGCAATCAGCAGGGGCGCGGTGGCCAGGAGCGCGTGCAGCGCCTCGGGCGTGAAATGCGCGCCGACGAAAGTGGCGACGGTGATCTGTCCTAAGGGGCGGATTCGGGTCGGCACCCGTTCGGTGAACAGTCCCGATGCCGTTGCAGCCGCCGTCAGGACAAGCGGGCCGATCATCCAGGGGAGCGGTGCCCCGAGGAGGGACATCAGGTAGCCCGCGGCGGTCGCGGCAAGAAAGAGCACCGGCAGCGCCGGGGAGATGCGCATCGCTTTCCTCCAGAGATGGAACGGGGCGCCCGTGGTGGTGGGCGTGACGGGTGTTGTCTCTGCTGGGAGTATAAAGAGCTATAAAAATGATTCAATGGGGGCCGTGTTTGTGTCGAACCTTCATGCAGGCGCGGTGTCAGTGCGATACGTCGGAAGCGTTGAGAATGAGTGGCGTCCGATGGCGATGTGCTGTTGGGTGTGGGGTTATTAAATTGATATTGATGGATTTTTTCTGAAGTGCCGCCCGGACGAGAGCTTCCTTGAAAACGCTATTTGACAAAAAGCTATATTTCTATCTTTATTGGCGGCGTTCAGGATTCGCATGCTCATGTGCAGTCCGGGGCAAACCGCATGCATCGGCCGGAGGGGCGGTCGCCGGGAGGGGAGACAGATGTACAGGATAGATTACACCGATCTGGTCGGGGGGCTATTGCTGGTTGCGCTGGGCGCGGGCGTCAGCCTGGTCGCCATCCAGCACTACCCGCTGGGCACCCTGCAGCGCATGGGACCGGGCATGTTCCCGGCGATCCTCGGTGTCGTGCTGGGCGGGCTGGGCATCCTGCTGGCGCTGCAGGCGCTGCGCCGCACCGGCAAACGCCCGGACATCAGGGTCTTTTCGCCGCTCTTCGTCCTGGCCGGCGTCGCCAGCTTTGCGCTGCTGATCGCGCCAGCGGGCCTGATCCCGGCCATCGTCTCGATCGTGGTGATCTCGTCCCTGGCGGAACTGCGCATCCGGCCTGTCAGCCTTGCGCTGCTTTGCCTGGCGCTGTGCCTGATGGCGCCGCTTGTCTTCGTTGTCGGCCTCGGCCTGCCCATTCCCCTGATCCGGTGGCCGCTCTGATGGATTTCTTCAGCAATATCGGGCTGGGCTTCAGCGTCGCACTGAGTCTGACCAACATCTTCTACTGCTTTCTCGGTGCCCTCCTGGGCACGCTGGTGGGGGTGTTCCCGGGCCTGGGCGTGCTGGCGGCGATCTCGATGCTGTTCCCGCTGACCTTTCACCTCGAGCCGACCACGGCGCTGATCATGCTGGCCGGCATCTGGTACGGCACCACCTACGGCGGTTCGACCGCCTCGATCCTGCTGAACCTGCCGGGCACGCCCGCCAATGCCGTGACCTGCCTCGACGGCTATCCGATGGCGAAACAGGGGCGGGGCGGCGTTGCCCTGTTCATGACCACCGTGGCCTCGTTCTTTGGCGCGTCCTTCGGGATCATCCTGCTGACGCTGTTCACGCCGATCATCGCCGAATACGCGCTACAGTTCGGATCGGCCGAATATTTCGCCCTGATGCTGATGGGGCTGGTGGCGGCCTCGACCATTTCCGAAGGCTCGGCCATCAAGGGGCTGGCGATGGTCGTTTTGGGCATCATCATCGGCCTGGTCGGCATGGACACGCAAAGCGCCACGGTCCGCTTCAGCTTTGGCATTCTGGGCCTGCTGGAGGGCGTCAGCCTGATTGCGCTGGCGATGGGGGTCTTCGGTGTGGCCGAGATCATCATGTCGGTGCGCCGGGTCAAGACCGCCGACATCGACCCCGAAAGCCTGAAGCTGAAGGCGATCAAGCCCAGCCGGGACGAGATGCGCCGGTCCTGGTTCCCGATGCTGCGCGGGTCCTCGATGGGCTCGTTCTTTGGCACGCTTCCGGGCACCGGCCCGTCGATTGCCGCCTTCCTGTCCTATGCCATCGAAAAGCGGATCTCGCGCACGCCGGAACGCTTTGGCAAGGGCGCGATCGAGGGGATCATGGCGCCCGAGGCCGCAAACAATGCCGCCGACCAGACCGCCTTCATTCCGACGCTGAGCCTGGGCGTACCCGGCAGTGCCACGATGGCCCTGATGCTGGGGGTGCTGATGATCCACGGCGTCGCGCCGGGGCCGAACCTGATTTCCTCGCAGCCAGAGCTGTTCTGGGGCCTCATCATGAGCTTCTGGGTCGGCAACCTGATCCTGCTTCTGCTCAACATTCCGCTGATCGGGGTCTGGGTGCGGATGCTGACGATCCCCTATCACATCCTCTTTCCCGCCGTGCTGGCCTTCATCTGCATCGGCGCCTTCACCTCGGGCTTTTCGCCGCTGAACGTCTGGATGGTCTTTGCCTTCGGCGTGCTGGGCTACCTGATGCGGATCTTCCACTTTCCGGGTGCGCCGCTGTTGCTGGGCTTTGTCCTGGGGCCGCTGATGGAAGAGCATTTCCGCCGCGCGATGGTGCTGTCGCGGGGGGACTTCATGACCTTCTTCGAACGTCCCATCAGCGCGACGATCATGGCGCTGACCGGCCTCGTGCTGATCTGGGGCGTCGTCAGCGCCGAACGCAGCCGCAAGCGTCAACTGCTGTCCGAGGGCGAGGTGGATCACACCCCCGAGGCAACAGACAGGCCCACTTGACGCAAAGACCCGAACGTATCCAACCAAGGAGGAGACCCCATGAAATCCATTCTGACCGCAGCCGCCGTGGCGCTGGGACTGGCCCAGCCGCTGGCCGCACAGGACTTTCCCACCGGACCGGTGACGATCATCGTTCCCTATTCGCCCTCAGGCAACACCGACGTGTTCACCCGCCACCTTGCCCCCTATCTCGAAGAGAAATGGGGCCAGCCGATCGTCATCGACAACCGCCCCGGCGGCGGGTCGATGGTGGGCACGGCCATCGTCGCCCAGGCGGAGCCCGACGGTCACACGCTGCTGGTGACCACCTCGGCCTTTGTGACCGCCCCTGCAATCCAGACCTCTCTGCCCTTCGATTCCCGTGAGGCATTTGCGCCTGTCGCCAATGTCGGCCACGTCTCCTACGTCCTGGTGACAAACGGAGACTCCGGCTTCGACACGCTTGAGGACTTCATCGCCCAGAGCAAGGACGCGCCGAAGTTCGCCGCCACGGCGGGGCTGGGCACGACCACGCATTTCGCCATCGAGAAGTTCATCGCCGACAGTGGCGCCGACGTGGACGTGGTGCACTTCAAGGGCGGCGGCCCCGCAGTCGTGTCGATCCTGTCCAAGGAAACCGACATCTACGGCTCTTCGATCAGCTCGGCCGGTGAGAACCTCAAGACCGGCAAGGTCAAGGCGCTGGCGGTGCTGGGCAACGAGCGCATCGACGCATTGCCGGACGTGCCGTCGACCGCAGAACTGGGCTTTCCGGATCTCGAGATCAAGCAGTGGGTGGGCATGTTCGCCCCCGCCGGTACCGATCCGGCCATCGTTGCCAAGATCAACGCCGACGTGAACGAGGCCCTGCAGAACCCCGAGTTCGTCGCCACCGTCACCCCGCTGGACTGGACCCTGTTCCAGAGCACGCCCGAGGGCTTTGCCCAGCAGGTCGACGAGGAGCTGACCAAGTGGAAGGCGCTGGCCGTCTCCCAGGGCATTAGCAAGTGACCCCGCGCGGGCCGGCCCTTGCCGGTCGGCCCGCCCACCCAGACCCCGGAGTGTAGCATGACCGACCTGCCCATCTGTGCCATCCTCGACGACTATCAGGACGCGGCCTTTGCCTGCGCCGACTGGTCCGCGCTGGACGGACGGATCAACCTGCGCCGCTACGATGCCCACCTGGGTGACGAGGACGCGGTGGCGCGGGCATTGGCGGATTGCACGGTGATCGTGGCGATGCGGGAACGGACGCCGTTCCCGGCAAGCCTGCTGCGCCGGCTGCCGAGGCTCAAGCTGCTGGTCACGACGGGCATGCGCAATCGCAGCATCGACCTGCAGGCTGCGGCGGACCTGGGCATCACCGTCTGCGGTACCGGTGCCGCGGGGAACCCTGCGGCGGAACTGGCCTGGGGCGGGGTGTTGGCCTTCATGCGGCAACTGCCCGAGGAAGTCGCGAATTTCCGCGCCGGAGGCCCCTGGCAGACCGGACTGGGCCGGTCGCTGCAGCACAAGCGGCTGGGCATTGTCGGGCTGGGCAAGCTGGGCCGCCAGATGGCGCGGTTTGGCCAGGCCTTCGGGATGGAGGTCTGCGGCTGGACCCGCAGCGACCTTGAGGCGCGGGCCGAAACGCTGGGGATCGAACCGGTCGACCTGCCCGGGCTCTTTGCCTCCAGCGATGTCATCACGATCCAGCTGTCCCTGGTGGACGGCACCCGGGGGCTGGTGTCCGCGGATCTGTTGGGGCGGATGCGGCCTGACGCGGTACTGGTGAACACCTCGCGCGGCCCCATCGTGGATGAGGCGGCGCTGATCGCGGCACTGGAGGGCCAGCGGATCGGTGGGGCCGTGCTGGATGTCTTCGACCACGAGCCGCTGCCTGCCGACCACGCCTATCGCCGCCTGACCAACGTGCTGGCCACGCCGCACATCGGCTACGTCACGCAAGAGAATTATCGCGTCTACTACCGCGAGGCGGTGGAAAACGTGGCCAACTGGCTGGAGGGCAGGGTGCTGCGCGCGCTGACATGAACGCGCCGCGCCCCCTTGCCACCCCGACCGCCGAGGCCCTGAACAAGAGCGCGGTATCGCGCTACCTGCAACTGGCGGGCATGTTTCGCCGCCGGATCGAACAGGGCGAATGGGCCCTGGATCAGCGCATCCCGACGATCACCGAACTTGCCGCAGATTGCGGCGTGGCCGCCGTGACGGTGCGCCGGGCGCTGGACATCCTCGAAGAGGACGGGCTGATCGAGCGGTTTCGCGCCAAGGGCACCTTTGTGCGACGCCGCCCCGAACGCGACACCTGGTGCGCCGTGAACACAGATTTCTCGGGCCTTCTGATCGCGCGCTACAGCAGCCGGATCGAGGTGCTGGAGGATGTGCCCTCACCGCCTCCCGCTTTCCTGAGCGAGGGCGACTGGCCCGGTGTCAGTGCCCCGCGATATCGCCGCATCCGTCGCCGCCACTGGCGGCAGGGCGCGGCCTTCCTGGTGGCGGACTCTATGTCGAGGCGGGCGCCTATGCTGCCCTGCCGGAAGGCGCTCTGGCGTCCATGACCGCGATGCAGATGGCCTCGGCGGTGCCGGGGCGGGCGATTGCGGCGGCGGAACAGGAACTGACCGTGACCGGCGCCGACCTCTCGGTGGCAAACGAACTGTCGGTGCGACTGGGAGAGCCTATGGCGCGGGTCGTGCGCGTCGCGGTCGACGAGGCCGGGCAGCGGTTCCTGGCGGTCGAGGGGATCTATCGCGGCGACAGCGCGCGCCTGCGCGTGACGCTGAAATGACAGAACGGAAAGGGCAGAGATGACGACGGACGTCCCGGGCCGGATCAAGACGGTTGCGAATGGAGAGGCGCGTATCGCCTATGCGGTCTCGGGGTCGCAAGACCCGGAGGCGGTGACGCTCTGCTTCGTGGCCTCGACGGGGCGCGGGCCAGAGGATTTTGTCCACCTGGCCGGGCATCTGGCGGAGGCCGGTCTGCGCGTTGTGCTGCCCTGGCCGCGCGGCACGGGCGGCAGCACGGGTGCGCTGGACGGCATCGACTTTCACGACCTGGCCGCCGATGCCGGCGCCGCGCTGCAGGCCGAGGCCGGTCCGGGCGGTGCGGTGATCGTCGGTCATGCCTACGGTTGCTGGATCGCGCGGACCCTGGCGCAGGACCGTCCGGACCTGGTTGACGGGATCGTGCTGCTGGCGGCGGGCGGCGGCAAATGGGCGCCGGAACTCTCCCGCGCGATCGAGGTTGCGATGGACCCGGAGGCGCCAGAGTCCGACAGGCTCGCCGCGCTGCAACTGGGCTTTTTCGCCGAGGGGCACGACCCGCGCCCCTGGCTGTCGGGATGGTCCGGAGAGCTGGTGCGCGCGCAGAGGGCCGCCCGTGCGGCGACCGACCGCGACAGCTGGTGGCCCTCGGGCCGGGCGCCGATCCTGGACGTCGTCGGCCTGCAGGACCCGTTCCGCCCGGCAGATGGGCGCGAATTCTACCTGCACGAGTTCGCCCCCCGGGTCGAACTGGTGACCGTGGACGGGGCCAGCCACGCGCTGCCCGACGAAAAGCCCGCCGAAGTGGCGGCAATCATGGTGCCCTGGATGCGCGCCCTGCGCGCCGGGACGCCTGACTGAGACCTACGAAAGGGCAGAAGACGTGAATACGATGGTCACATCCGACCACCCGGCGGCAGCGCGGGGCCGGGTCGCTTTCGTCATGCAGGACGGGATCGCCGTCCTGACGATCGACAATCCGCCGGTGAACGCTGGATCGCTGGGCGTGCGCCTCGGAGTCGTTGCCGGCATCGCGGCGGCGCAAGAGGCGGGCGCCCGGGGCGCGGTCCTGATCGGCGCGGGCCGGACGTTCATCTCGGGCTCGGACCTGCGCGAATTCGGCCGTCCGCTGGAACAGCCGGAACTGCCGGACATGATCGCCTGTATCGAGGCGGCGCCCTTTCCCGTGGTCGCGGCCTTGCACGGCGTGGCGCTGGGCGGCGGGTTGGAACTGGCCCTGGGCTGTGACTGGCGGATCGCGGCGCCGGGCACCAAGGTCGGTTTGCCGGAGGTGTCGCTGGGCTTCATCCCGGGCGCGGGCGGGACGCAGCGCCTGCCGTGCCTTGTCGGCCAGTCCCGCGCCATCGACCTGATCTGTCGTGCCTCCCGCATCCCCGCCGAAGAGGCGCAGGAGATCGGGCTGATCGACGCCATCGCCGAGGGGGACCTGCTGCAAGCGGCATTTGCCATCCTGGCCGAGGGGCGCGGCAAGCGCCTTGCCAAGAAACTGACACCGCCAGAGGAAACGCCCGAGGCCATTGATGCCGTGGCCACCAAGATGCTGGCGCGCGGCGGCAAGAGGCCCAACGTGGCCGAGGCGATCCGGCTGGTCCGCGCCTCTGGTGGTGATGCCGATGCGACGCTTGCCGAGGAACGCGCGGTCTTTCATCGGCTGCGGTTGAGCGACGATGCCTTCGCCCTGCGCAATCTTTTCTTCGCCGAGCGCAAGGCGGCCTCTGTCGATGGTCTGGACATGGCGCAGGCCCGCGACGTGACCCGCGTCGGTGTGGTCGGCGGCGGGACGATGGGGCAGGGGATTGCCCGCGCCTTCCTCGCCGCCGACCTGCCGGTGGTCCTCGTCGAACGGGATCAGGAGGCGCTGTCCAGCGCGCTGGAGCGGACAAGGGCCGGGATCGACCGCCAGGTGGCCTCGGGGCGCCTGTCGCAGGAGGTGGCCGAGGGGCGCAAGGCGGCCCTCGCCGGCACGGTGGACCACGCGGGCCTGGCGGGCTGCGACCTGGTGATCGAGGCGGTCTTTGAAGACATGGCCGTCAAGACGGCGCTGCTGGCGAGCCTGGAACAACATCTGCCAGACAATGCGATCCTGGCAACCAACACGTCCTACCTGGACATCGACGAGATGGCGCAGGGCCTGTCCCATCCCGACCGCGTGATCGGCCTGCATTTCTTCAGCCCCGCCGACGTGATGAAACTGCTCGAGGTGGTCCGCGCCGAACTTACCTCGGAGGCCGTTCTGGCAACGGGGCTGAAGCTGGCCCGCAGGCTGGGCAAGCAGCCGGTGGTGGCCCGCGTGGGAGAGGGCTTTGTCGGCAACCGGATCTATGCGGCCTATCGCCGACGCGCCGAACTGCTGGTTCTGGATGGGGCCGCACCCGAGGCGGTGGATGCCGCCGCCAAGGCGTTCGGCTTTGCGATGGGGCCCTTTGCGGTCTCGGACATGTCGGGACTGGATATCGCCTGGGCCATGCGCAAGCGGCAAGCCGCGACACGCGACCCGAAGGCGCGCTATGTCACCATCCCCGACCGCCTCTGCGAGGCCGGGCGGCTGGGCCGCAAGACGGGAAAGGGCTGGTACGATCATTCAGGCGGCAAACCCGTGCCGGACCCGGAGGTCGCCGCCCTGATCGCGGCGGCGCGTGCCGACGCCGGGGTTTCCCCGCGCAGCTATGACGCCGAGACAATCCAGCGACAGTTGCTGGCGGCAATCGTGAACGAGGCGGCCTGCCTGCTGGACGAGGGGATCGCGCAGCGGGCCTCGGACATCGACGTGGTGCTGACCAATGGATATGGCTTTCCCCGCTGGCGTGGCGGGCCGCTGTATTGGGCGGCCGGGCAGGACCGCGCGGCGCTGGAGGCCGATCTGGCCGACCTCGCGCAGGCCGTGGGCCATGGTTTCCGCGCCGGGCCGGTTGCCCGGACACTCGACCAGATCGACATCCCGACGGAGGGCCAATGATGCAGCCTGTCTATATCTGCGATTACATCCGAACACCCATCGGCCGCTATGGCGGCAGCCTGTCCGGTATCCGCGCCGATGACCTTGGCGCCTTGCCGTTGAAGGCGCTTCAGGAGCGCCACCCAGCGCTGGACTGGGCAGAGGTGGTGGACGTGATCTATGGCTGCGCCAACCAGGCGGGCGAAGACAACCGCAGCGTTGCGCGCATGTCGCTCTTGCTGGCCGGTTTGCCAGAGACGGTGTCCGGCACCACGATCAACCGGCTCTGCGGCTCCGGCATGGATGCGGTGCTGGCGGCCTGGCGACGGCTGGCCGTGGGCGAGGGTGACCTGGCCATCGCCGGCGGGGTCGAGAGCATGAGCCGTGCGCCCTTTGTCATGCCCAAGGCACCCTCTGCCTTTTCGCGGGCCACCAGCGTCGAGGATACGACCATTGGCTGGCGCTTCATCAACCCGGTGATGCAGAGGCTCTACGGGACGGACTCGATGCCCGAAACGGCCGAGAATGTGGCCGCCGATTTCGGTATCTCGCGCGTCGACCAGGACGCCTTTGCCCTGCGCTCGCAGGAACGGGCGGCGTCGGCCATCGCTTCGGGCGTGCTGGGCGAAGAGATCATCCCGGTGCAGGTGCCGCAGCGGCGGGGTGACCCGCTGGTCTTTGACACGGATGAGCATCCGCGCGCTTCGACCTTGGAAAAGCTGGGCAAACTGCCGGCCCCCTTCCGTGAAGGCGGGTCGGTCACGGCGGGCAATGCCTCTGGTGTCAACGATGGTGCGGCGGCGTTGATCCTGGCGACCGAGGCGGGGGTGAAACGCCACGGGCTGACGCCCTTGGCGCGGATCACGGGCGGGGCCACCGCCGGGGTCGCGCCGCGCATCATGGGCATGGGGCCCGCACCCGCGACGGAAAAACTTTGTGCGCAGCAGGGGCTGACGCCCGCGGATTTCGACCTGGTGGAACTGAACGAGGCCTTCGCCTCGCAGGCGCTGGCGGTGTTGCGGCGGCTGGGCCTGCCGGATGACGCGGATCATGCGAACCCACGCGGCGGGGCCATTGCCCTTGGTCATCCTCTGGGCATGTCTGGCGCCCGGATCACAGGCACCGCCGCCCGCGCGCTGGCGCGGGGCGAGGGGAAACGCGCGCTTGCCACCATGTGCATCGGCGTGGGACAGGGAATTGCCATCGGGTTGGAGGCCGCCTGAAATGATGAAACTGCATTGGTCGCCGCGCTCTCCTTTCGTGCGCAAGGTCATGATCGTGTTGGAGGAAACCGGCCTGACGGAACAGGTGGAGCAGGTGCGGTCCGTGGTGGCCATGCCGCTGCCGCCGAACGAGGCGGTCATGGCGGACAACCCCTTGGGCAAGATCCCCACCCTTGTCACCGAGGAGGGCAAGGCACTGTTCGACAGCCGCGTGATCTGCGAATACCTCGACCTCCGGGCCGAGACCGACCTGTTTCCTGCGGACCCAGCGGCCCGGGTGGACCAGCTGACTTGGCAAGCACTGGGCGACGGGCTGACCGATATCCTGCTGCTCTGGCGCACCGAACTGACCCGTGAAACCGGCCCTTGGGAAGCGGTGACAGAAGGATGGTTGGCCAAGGTGCGTGCGTCGATGGCCCGGCTGGAGTCCGAGGTTCCGGATCTGAGAGCATCGGGTTTCGGGATTGGCCATGTGGCGGTGATCTGTGCGCTGGGACAGCTGGATTTCCGCTGGCCCGATTGCGGCTGGCGCGATCATTTCCCGGCGCTGGCCGCTTGGGAGGCGGAGATGGCCGCGCGCGCCTCCGTCTCCGCGAACCCGGTGGTCAACGACCAGGGCGAGGGGGAAAACGAAATCACCCTGGGCCGCCTGGCATTCTGAACACGGCCCGGGCGCGGTCATGGTTCCCGCGCCCGGTGCTTGATCTAAAAACTAGTTTTATTGATTGAAGAAGTTTCCAGCTCCCTCTATCCTTGTGTGACAGTGGCAAAGAGGGCGCGATGGCCGGTATGAAGTCTGAAAATGCGACCGTGAAGGCGCTGCAAAAAAGCAACGTGTCGCGATACATCCAGCTTGCCAGCCTGTTCCGTCAGCGGATCGAAAGCGGCGAGTGGGAAGTGGGGGAAAAGATCCCCACGGTCAAGGAACTGGCCGATCAATGCGGCGTGGCGACGATGACGATCCGGCAATCGCTGGACATCCTCGAAAAGGAAGGCCTGATCGAGCGCTACCGTGCCAAGGGCACCTTTGTCGTCGAACAGCCCAAGCGCGACCTCTGGTGCGAGGTCAAGACCGACTGGACGGGCCTGCTGATCGCGCGCGACAACGCGGTGATCGAGATCCTGGGCGATGAACTTGGCGCGCAACTGCCCCGTCATGATGGTGATATCGGCAATGCCGCACCGGCCTACCGGCATCTCAAGCGCAGGCATAGTCGTGACGACCTGGCCTTTCTGCTGGCCGATGTCTACGTCGATGAACGCATCTGCGACCTGATCCCGGAAGAGAATTACACCAAGGTCACGGCCATGCGGCTGGTGGCGGATCTGCCCGGGCAGACGGTGGTGAACGCCAACCAGATCGTTACCATCGGCGCGGCAGACCTTGAAACGGCTTCGCAGCTGAACATCTCGATCGGTGATCCGATTGCCCGCGTGCAGCGGACGGTGGTCAACCAAAACGGAGACATCATCATGCTGGCCAACGGGATCTATCGTGGCGACATGATGAAGATAGAGGTCAAGCTGCGGTAGCGGGACTGGTCCGCGAGACTCCGTCAGTTCAAAGAAAATGCGCCCCGAACCGGCAGTCCGGTTCGGGGCGCATCTGTTTCCAGCCGTCTCAGGCGATCACGGGTCCAGGCGGACGGCCCCGTGGCTGGCATTGGCCACCAGCGAGGCATAGGCCTTGAGCGCGCGGCTGACCTTGCGCTTGCGCGGCTTGGCGGGCTTCCAGGCGGCGTCGCCCCTGGCCTCCATCTCGGCGCGGCGCGCTGCCAGGTCTTCGTCACTGAGCGCCACGTTGATCGTCCGGTTGGGGATGTCGATCTCGATCATGTCGCCTTCGACCAGCAGGCCGATGTTGCCGCCTTCGGCAGCCTCGGGCGAGACGTGACCGATCGAAAGACCGGAGGTGCCGCCGGAGAAACGGCCGTCGGTGATCAGGGCGCAGGCCTTGCCCAGCTTCATGGATTTCAGGTAGCTGGTCGGGTAGAGCATTTCCTGCATCCCCGGCCCGCCACGCGGCCCTTCATAGCGGATGATGACCACGTCACCGGCCTGGATTTCCTTGCCGAGAATGCGGTTCACCGCCTCGTCCTGGCTTTCGCAGACCTTGGCCGGCCCACTGAATTTCAGGATGCTGTCGTCCACGCCCGCGGTTTTCACCACGCAGCCTTCCTGCGCGATGTTGCCGAACAGCACGGCCAGGCCGCCGTCCTGGCTGAAGGCGTGTTCCTTGGACCGGATGACGCCGTTTTCGCGGTCCGTGTCGAGGCTGCGATAGCGGCTGGCCTGGCTGAAGGCCTCTGTGGTGCGCACGCCGCCCGGCGCGGCGCTGAACAGTTCGTGCACCTTGTTGTCCTTGGTGCGCGCAATGTCCCACTGGTCGATGGCCTCGCCGATGGTCGGCACATGGACGGTCGAAACATCGCGGTTGATCAGCCCGGCATCGTCGAGCTGCCCGAGGATGCCGAAAATGCCGCCGGCGCGGTGCACGTCTTCCATGTGCACGTCGCCCACGGCGGGCGCGACCTTGCACAGGCAGGGCGTGATCCGGCTCAGCTTGTCCATGTCGTCCAGGGTGAAGTCCACCTCGGCCTCGCGGGCGATGGCCAGCAGGTGCAGCACCGTGTTCGTCGAGCCGCCCATCGCGATGTCCAGCGTCATGGCGTTCTGGAATGCGGCATGGGTGGCGATGCCACGCGGCGTGACCGATTGGTCGCCGCCCTCGTAGTGGCGCTTGGCCAGGTCCACGATCCGGCGCCCGGCCTCCAGGAACAGGGCCTTGCGGTCGGCGTGGGTGGCCAGGGTCGAACCGTTTCCGGGCAGGGCAAGGCCCAGGGCCTCGGCCAGGCAATTCATCGAGTTCGCGGTGAACATGCCGGAACAGGACCCGCAGGTCGGGCAGGCGTTGACCTCGAAGGCATTGACCTGTTCATCGCTCAGGTCGGGGTTCGCCGCCTGCACCATCGCGTCCACCAGGTCGACCGCGATGTCTTTGCCGTCGACATTGACCTTTCCGGCCTCCATCGGGCCGCCGGAGACGAAGATCGCGGGAATATCGACGCGCATGGCCGCCATCAGCATCCCGGGCGTGATCTTGTCGCAGTTGGAAATGCAGATCATGGCATCCGCGCAATGCGCATTGACCATGTATTCCACGCTGTCCGCGATAATCTCGCGCGAGGGCAGCGAGTAGAGCATGCCGTCGTGGCCCATCGCGATGCCATCGTCCACGGCGATCGTGTTGAATTCCTTGGCGACACCGCCTGCCGCCTCGACCTCGCGGGCCACCATCTGGCCCAGGTCCTTGAGGTGGACGTGGCCGGGCACGAACTGGGTAAAGGAGTTCACGATGGCGATGATCGGCTTGCCGAAGTCGCCATCCTTCATCCCCGTGGCGCGCCACAGGGCCCGGGCGCCGGCCATGTTGCGTCCAGAAGTCGATGTCTTTGAGCGATAGGGTATCATGCTGTCCTTCCCGCGCGATGAAACTTTGCCGGTTCTCTTATTCCGGAAATCCCGGGAAGGCCATTGCGCAAGAACCGCTTTGGCCGCAAGCCCGAACAAACGGGCTGGCGGATTGGTGTGTCGAACCTGCCGGGCGGCAGCGCTCCGGGCCGCTCAGCCTTTGAAGACCGGCGCGCGCTTTTCGCGGAAGGCCGCCATCGCCTCGGCGGTATCCTCGGAGGTGGACAGCGCCTTGGTCTGGCCCTGTTCGAACCGGTAGCCTTCGTAGATCGACACGCCTTCCGTGACCTGGAACGACTTCTTGGCCGCCCGCACCGCCGAGGGGCTTGCCTTGGCGATGTCAGTGGCGATGCCGCGCGCAGTCTCAAAAAGGTCCTCTGGCGCGACGCAGGCCGAGGCGACGTTCATCCGCAACAGTTCAGGGCCATAGACGCGGCGCGCGGTGTAGATCATCATGCGGGCGTCGCTTTCGCCGAAATGCCGCCGCACATGGGCCACCCCCCCGGCGAGGCCGACCATGACCTCGGTCATCTGCAGGAATCCCTTTTCGGACGTCACGATGATGTCGCAGCACAAGGCGGTCACGCAGCCCGCGCCGATGGCCGCGCCGTTGACGGCGGCGATGATCGGCTTGGGGCATTCCAGCAGGCAGTCAAAGCTGGCTCGCACGCGGCGATTGTGAGCGGTGTAATGACCGGGGTCCTGCGTCGGACGTTCTGACAGGTCGGCGCCCGCGGAAAAGGCCTTGCCCTCGCCGGTAATCACGATGGCGCGCACATCCGAACGGTCGCCAAGCGCATCGACGACCTCGACCAGTTCTTCGCGAAAGCGGTTGTTCTGGGCGTTTACCGGCGGGCGGGTGATGGTGATGGTGGCGATATGCTCGCTGACGTCCAGGGTCAGTGTCTCGTGGCTCATTTTCGTCAAGTCCTCGTGCCTGTCTGGTCCACCTGGGGGCGGATCATCTCGAATGTCTCTGTCACTGTGCAGTAGTCGCGGTAGCCCAGCCGCGCGAGCGGGCGCAGCAGGTCTGTCGCGACCTTGCCGTCGCGCAGGATGCGGTCGGCGATGTGGATGCCGACGACCTCGCCAAAGACCACGCGGTTGTGGCAGGGCACGCCGGTAGAGGTGTCCAGCCCCACGATCTTGTCCAGACGGCATTCGATCGAGATCGGCGCCTCGGCGACGCGGGGGGCGTCGATGTTGGTGCAGGGGGCGGGGGTGACGCCCGCGATGGCGAATTCGTCGACCTCTGGCGGGTAGCTGCCAGAGGTGGCGTTCATCGCCTCTTTCAGGTCTTCGCCGGGGATGTTCACGCAGAATTCCCCGCTCGCCTCGATGTTGGCCAGCGTGTCCTTTGGCCCGTCCGAGGAAAACATCACGAATGGCGGCTTGGAGGCGACGGTGTTGAAGGCACTGTAGGGGGCAAGGTTGCGCACCCCTTCCGCCGAAACGGTTGATATCCAGGCGATGGGACGGGGGGCGATCAGGGCCATCCAGGGGCCATGCGCCAACCCGTGCGCGTCGTGCCGGGGGTCGTGGAACATGACGCTCAGGCCCCCGCCGGCGCCGGAAGCTCGGCCAGCACGCCCGCCTCGCCCGGAAGAGTGGCGCTGACGCCCTCGGGCAGGGGAATGCGGTGGACGTTGAGCGTCATCGCCACCAGAGAATAGTAGCCGATGACGGCGGTCAGTTCGACCGCGCCGACTTCGCCCCAGCGGGCGACGATGGCGGTATAGGTGTCGGGCGCCACATCCCCGGTCTGCACGATCTGGCGGGCGAAATCATAAATCTCACGGGCTTCGGCATCGTCGCCGAAGCTGGGCGGCTGGCACAGGCGCACCGACTCTGCGATGGCCGGGTCAAGACCCGCGCGGTCCGCGTCGCGGGCGTGGATCGCCCATTCCAGGCGGCTGTTCCAGCGCCGCGCGGTCACGAGGATCGCCAGTTCCGACAGGCGCGTCGGCAGCGAGGTTTCGAACCGCAGCACCTGGCCCATGCGTTGCCAGCGATCGGCCAGCACCGGGTTGTGCAGCGCGGCGCGCAAGGGCCCGACCAGCGTCCGGCGCGGGCCGGAAATGATCTGGTCATAGACCTCGCGCTGGGCGGTGGTCATGGTCTCCGGCTCGGGAAAGCTGATGCGTCCCTCGACCTTGGCGGTGTCCTGTCCGGTCTTCATGCCTGCGTCTCCCCCAGTCCGAGTGCCTGCAGCACCTCTTCGGTATGTTCCCCCAACAGCGGCGGTGCCTTGTCGATACTCAGCGGCGCGTTGAGAAAGTTCATCGGGCTGACCACCTGTTTGACCGTGCCCGACAGCGGATGTGGAATGTCGCGCAGCATCCGGCGGTGCTTGACCTGCGGTTCCTCGAACACCCGGTCGATGGTGTTGATCGGACCGGAGGGGACGCCCGCCGCGGCAAAGGCCTCGCACCACTCGGTGATGGTGCGGTCGGCCAGGGCCGCGATCAGCAGCGCCTCCAGCTCTTCGAGGTTCTCGACCCGGGCGGCATTGGTGGCGAATTTCGGGTCACCGGACAGGGCGGGTTGCCCGATGACCTCGCAGAACTTGACGAACTGGCCGTCGTTGCCCACCGCCAGGACGATGAAACCGTCCTTAACCGGATAGACGTTCTGCGGTTGGATATTGGGGTGGCGGTTGCCGCGCCGCACGGGCTTCTGACCCGAAACGAGGTAGTTCATCGCCTGGTTCGCCAGCATCGCGACGGAGACGTCCAGCATGGCGATGTCGATGTGATCGCCCTTGCCGGTCTGATCGCGGTTGGCCAGCGCCGCAAGGGTGCCGATGGCGGTATACATGCCGGTCATGATGTCGATGATCGGCACACCGACCTTCTGCGGGCCGCCGCCGGGCTCTCCATCCGGGCCGCCGGTGACGCTCATCAGGCCGCCCATGCCCTGGATCATGAAGTCATAGGCGGCGTCGTTCGCCTGTGGCCCGGACAGGCCAAAGCCGGTAACAGAGGCGTAGATCAGGCGCGGGTTCACCTCCTTGAGGTCGTCATAGCCCAGGCCCATGCGGCCCAGCGTGCCGGTCTTGAAGTTCTCCAGCAGAATGTCGGACTCGCGCGCCAGGGCGCGGACGACGTTGCGGCCTTCTTCGGATTTCAGGTCCAGCTCGACCGAGCGTTTGCCCCGGTTGACCGACAGGTAATACCCGGCCTCCTTGGTGGTGTTGCCCTCGCTGTCCTTGAGGAACGGCGGGCCCCAGCGGCGGGTATCGTCCCCGGCGCCCAGGCGTTCGACCTTGATGACGTCAGCCCCCAGGTCGGCTAGGATCTGGCCGCACCAGGGGCCGGCCATGATGCGGGAGAGGTCGAGAACACGGATATGAGAAAGCGGGCCGGGCATCACGGAAGCTCCTGTTGGTCTTGGGCCACGGCGTCCAGGAACGGCGCAAGCGCGGCATTGAAGGCCTCGGGGCATTGGAAGTTGGGCACATGGCCCGCCCCGGGAATGGTGTCGAAACGTATGTCGGGCAGGGGGCCGAACTGGGCCCGGATCGCGTCGGGCATGGCGCCATCCTTTTCCCCGGCCAGGCCCAGCACGGGGCAGGTCAGGGACGCCAGCGCGGCGGACTGGTCGTAAGAGGCCAGGGCATGGGTCGCGGCGGCGAAGCCCTCGACCGGGGTGGCGGCGATCATGGCGCTCAGGCCCTGTGCAAGCGGGGCATCCGCAGCCACATCGGGCAGCCAGCGCGGCGCGGTCTCTGCGGCGATGCGGGCCATGCCATCGGCACGCGCGGTCTCACGACGCTCGGTCCAGAAGGCCTCGCGCCCCGCTGCGCTGCGCGAGACGCCATCCACGGCGACGAAGGCGGCGACGCGGTCCGGCCGGTCCTTGGCGGCGGCCAGGCAGGTGGGCACACCCATCGACAGGCCGACCAGGACGCAGCGGGTGATCCCGCAATGATCCAGCAGCGCAGTCAGGTCCGCGCCGTAGCCGTCAAAGCTCATCGGGCCGTCGGGCAGGCTGGAGGCGCCGTGGCCGCGCTGGTCGTAGCGCAGCACCCGGTAGCGGTCCGCGAGGGCGGTGGCCTGTGCGTCCCAGACCGACAGGTCGGTCATGACCGAGTTGGAAAAGACCACCCAGGGCGCCCCGTCCGGCCCGTCGATACGGGCGTTCAGCTGGCCGCCATCGGGCAGGGGGACAGTGAGGTTGCGGGTCATTCGATCCCTTTCTGGCTGACCGGAGTGGCCGCCATCGCAGGTTTGTTGAGAAGTCCGATGCCCATGACCAGCGCCAGCGCCGACAGCCCGACGAGATCGGACACGAGGTCGGGCACCAGCAGGCACAGACCGCCTGCCAGCAGCACCAGCGCCTCCCACCCACGGGCGCCACGGCCGAGGACGTAGATGTAACGTTCGGAAGCGGCCGACAGCATCAGGATGGAGAGGATCGCGGTCGAGACCGACAGGGTGATTTCCAGCGGCTCGCCCTGAAGGATCAGGCTGGGGTTCAGAACGAAGAGGAAGGGCAGCACGAAGAGGATCGCCCCCAGCCGCATTGCCACGATGCCGGTCCGCATGGCGGGTGCCTTGGCGATCGAAGAGGCGGCAACGGCGGCCATCGCGACTGGCGGCGTGATATAGGACAGCATCGCCCAATAGAGGATGAACAGGTGGCTGCCCATCTCGGACAGGCCGCCCTGCACCAGGGCAGGCGCCAGCACCACGGCCAGGAAGATGTAGCAGGCCGAAACCGTCATCCCCATGCCCAGGATGAAACTGGTCAATGCGCCGAAGGCCAGCAGCAGGTAGACGTTGCCGCCCGCGTATTGCAGCAGCTCGCGGCTGAAGGCATTGCCGACCCCGGTGATCGCCAGCGCGCCGACGACCATGCCGACCCCGGCTAGCACGCCCACCAGCATGCCGATGGTGGCCCCGGTCTCGATCAGCAGGGTCAGGATCGGGGTCAGGACTCCGCTTTTGCGGGCGCGCACCAGGGCGGTGATCAGCAGCAGCACGGTGATGTAGAAGGGCGATTTCGCCTCGGCGTTGGTGGCGAGCAGCAGAAAGACCAGCAGGCCGAGGCTCAGCAGGAAGATCCAGCCCGACCGCAGCACGACCCAGATCTTGGGCAGCTGGTCACGCGGCAGGCCTTGCAGGCCGTTGCGCGCCGCGTAGCAATCCGTCTGGATCAGCAGGACAAGGTAGAACAGCAGCGCGGGCACCGTCGCAGCCACCATGATGTCGGCATAGGGCACGTTCATGAACGAGGCCATGACAAAGGCGACCGAGCCCATGACCGGCGGCATCAGCGCGCCACCTGTCGAGGCACAGCTTTCGACCGCGCCGGAATAGGCCGCCGGATAACCGCAGCGTTTCATCGTCGGGATGGTCATGGAACCGGTCGAGATGACGTTGGAAATCACGCTGCCCGAGAGCGAACCGAAAAAGCCCGAGGACAGGATGGCCACCTTGGCGGGGCCGCCGCGGGCATGGCCCATCAGGGCGCTGGCCAAGTCCATGAAGAAGGTGCCCCCGCCGGAGACGGTCAGTGCCACGCCGAAGACGATGAAGCCGATCAGAAGGTCCGCGATCACGCGGATCGGGATGCCGATGATGCTTTCGACCCCCAGGGAATGGCTGAGCACGGTTTCCGACAGCGACATCTGAACGCCCCAGAGGAAACCGGGCATGTGACCGGTATAGAGCGGGAAGGCCGCGAAGACCGCGCAGATCAGGAACAGCGGCAAGCCCGCGCAGCGGCGCACGGCCTCCAGCGACATCAGCACCAGCAGGCCGGCCAGCAGGACCACCGGCAGGGGCGCCTCGAATTCCCAGCCCCGGGTCAGGATGTCGTTGGCGTGAAGGGCGAAATAGAAACAGGTTCCCAGCGCCGCCGCGGCCAGCAGCCAGTCGTACCAGCGGACGCGATCGGCATCGGCGGTGCGGGCGGGGGAATTCAGGAAGGCCACCGGCATGAACAGGCCGACGATGATGTAATAGTAGGCCGTGCTGATCGGGCGGAACCCGAGGAACTGCAGGTTGAAGATCTGGTTGATGATGATCGCCAGGCCCGTCGTCGACAGGATGAGGACGGTGAACCAGGCCGGGCCGGTCAGCCTGCTGCCGGGTTGCGCCCAGGGCTTTGGCTGGTCCTGCGTCTGAGAAAGTGTGTCGGTCTGCATGGCGGTATCCGGAATGCGGGAGGGGAGAGCCGCCGGCACGCGGGCCGGGGCCGGGCGGCGGCGGGCCGGTCGGCCCGCGCCGTGACCGTGCCGTGCCGCCGGGAGTGAGGGCGGCAGGCGCGGTCGGTGGGGGGATCAGTCCAGCGCTTCGGCGCGGTAGGCTTGCCAGAAGTCGGGCCAGTCTGCGTCTGAGACACCGTCTGCCTCGGCCTTTTCCCGGGCGGCGGCCCAGGCCGTCTTGACGGCCTCGATCCGTGCGATGCGGGCCTCGTTCCAGGCGTCGTCCTCGGCATCCCAGACGCCGATCTCGCGCAGGTACTTGACCGCGCCCGGGTGGAAGGGGGCGCCCGCCGGGGAGGTGCCGGCATCGCCGACGTTCCAGCGGCCAATCACCTTGTTGGCGTCCTTGTAGAGATCAAAGCTCTCGTCCAGGGCCTTGACGAAGTTGTAGACCTCGTCATCGTCCGTTGCGGCATAGGTGGTCAGCTGTGGATAGCGGTAGCCCAGCAGGTCCGCCGGGTCCTCTTCCGAGATGCTGACGCCCACGGTCATCGAGACGGGCGAGAACACCGAGGACGAGGCGCGCACGCGCTCCCAGCCCGCAGCGTCCGATCCGGGCATGTCCAGCCAGCGCACGCCGCGACCGCCCTCTGCCTCGCGCAGGGCCGAAACGGTGGGGGTGACGGGAACGGCGTCGATCTCGCCCGAGATGAAGCCCTGGACCATCGCGCCGTAGCCGGGGTAGATCACTTCTTCGACGTCATCGACGGTCAGCCCGCCAAAGGCCAGCGCGGCCTTGGTGTTCATCAGGGTCGAGGGGCTGGCCTGCACGAAACCGACCTTGCGGCCCTTCAGGTCCTGGATCGACTGGATATCGGTGTCTTCGCCGGTGATCAGACCCACGGCAGCGGGACGGCCCAGCAGGACGCGCACGTCCTGCGGACCCCAGTCGGGTGCGGCGAACTCAAAATCGGCCTCGGAGGCAAAGAAGATTTCATTGCCCATGAAGCCGAAGGTCGCCCGGCCACGAGCCAGCGGCAGCATCCGGCCGATGGCGGTGCCTGAGGGCGTCAGGCGCACGGTGGTGCCGTATTTCTTGTCCAGCGCATCGGCCATTGCCGAGGCTTCGGCATAACCGGTCGAGCCGAGGTCATAGGATGTCCAGACCATTGCGCGCGGCAAGGTCACGTCCTGGGCAAAGGCGGCCTGCGCGGCAAGGCCAAGGGCGGCGATGGCGGCCCCACGGATGATCTTGGAATACAGCAACGTAACTCCTCCTGTTGCTTGGTCGGTCCGAATCCGGGGGTCTCCTCCCCGTTTCGACTCTGGTCGAAACTAGACGTGATGTGTTAAAAAATCAAAACTATAGTTTATAGGCCCTAGTCAGCTTGGAAGCTCCAGCACGGCCTTGGCCAGAACGTTGCGCATGATCTCTGTCGAGCCGCCGAAAATCGTCGTCGGGCGGGCCGACAGGTATGTGGCCGCCGCGTGCAACTGGCGGTCGCCCTCGGGGGCATGGCGCAGGCCCGCGTCCTCTTCGGCCACCTGCATCATCAGTTCGGAAATGCGCTGGTACAGATCGCTCTGGAAGATCTTTAGCATGGCCACGTCGGCACCGATCTCGTGCCCATCGCGCAACCGGTCGACATAGGTCTCGAAGAGGTCGCTGAGATCCAGCACGTCGCATTGCAGCGCGACGTAGCGATCCCGAAAGACGGGGTCGTCCCAGGCCCCGGCACGTTGGGCGATGCGTTTCAGACGCGACAGGGCAGCGGCAGACAGGCGCGGCGCGCCGATGAAGACCCGTTCATGCCCCAGCAGCGCCTTGGCCACCGACCAGCCGTCATTGACGCGGCCCACGATGTGATCGGCGGGCACGCGCACGTCATCGAAAAAGACCTCGCAGAACTCGGCCTCGAGCTCCAGGTTCTCGATGTTGCGGATGGTCACGCCCCTGGCGTCCATCGGCACCAGCAGGAAGCTGATGCCCGCCTGTTTCTTCACCGTCTTGTCGGTGCGGGCGAGGATGAAGATCCAGTTGGCATCCATCCCCAGCGTGCACCAGGTCTTTTGCCCGTTGATCACCCATTCCTCGCCGTCCAGCACCGCCTCGCAGCGCACTGCTGCCAGGTCGGACCCGGCGCCCGGTTCGGAATAGCCCTGTGCCCAGACGTCCTCACCGGACAGAATCCGGGGCAGGAAATGTGCCTTCTGCGCCTCTGTCCCGTGTTTCAACAGCAAGGGACCCAGCATGACCGGGCCGATGTCGTTCACGCGCGCGGCGCCATAACGTTCGAATTCCTCGATCAGGATCAGGTGCTTGCCCGCGTTCAGGCCCATGCCGCCATGTTCGCGCGGCCAGGTGGGGCAGATCCAGCCATGTTCCGACAGGACCATGTACCAGGGTTTCACCTCGTCCCAATGCAGGCGGCTGAGCGAGTAACGCGGGATGTCGGGATAGTTGGTTTCGACAAAGGCGCGCGCGGTCTGGCGAAACTCGGCGTCGCTCATGGCGTTGTAATCGGGCAGGGCGGTCATGCGGCCTCCTCCTGGTCGAGCCGGGTGGCAAGCATGCGGCGCTGTAGGTGCGGGCTGCCGAAGAGATTGGCCTCTGTCATGGCCTTGCGGACGAACAGGCCGATGTCGGCCTCGTCGGTGATGCCCATCGCACCATGCATCTGCACCGCCTCGCGAGCGACCAGCATGGCCAGCTCTGCCGCGCGCAGCTTGCAACGGGCGGCGCCGGCGGCGCGGGTGGCGGCGTCCGCCCCGGTGTCGAACCGCCGCGCGGTGGCGGCAATCGCGGCGCGGGTCAGTTCCAGCTGGATTTTCATTTCGGTTGCCCGATGCTGAAGCGACTGGAAGCTGCCGATGGGGCGGTCGAACTGCTTGCGGACGCGCAGGTAGTCCAGCGTGATCTCCAGCGCGCGGTCTGCGAGGCCCAGCAGGTAGGCCGAATGGGCCAGCGTGGCGTCCTGCAATACGGCTTCGACCCGGGCGCAGGGCAAGAAGTCCGCCGCGACGCCGGTCATGTGCAGGCGGTCCATCGTGCCGCCGTCCAGCGTCTCTGCTGTTTCGATGGTCAGGCCCTCGGCGGAGCGGGGCACAACGGCAAGGCCTGCGTCAGTGACGATGGCAAAGAGATCGGTCCCGACAGCGCCGCGCAGGTTGACCTTGGTGCCGGTCAGGAGGTCGCCCTTGGCACCGCCCTGCCAGTCCAGCGCGCCGGTGACGTCCTGCCAGGCAGTCAGGATCACCGCCTCGCCGGTCATGGCGGATTCGGGCAGTGCCTCCTGCAAGAGCGCGCCGGCCATCATCGTGGACAGCACCGGTTCGGGCACCAGCCCACGGCCCAGCACCTCCATCAGGGCGCAGGTCTCACGCAGGCCCAGGCCGCCGGCCTCTTCACCGATCCACATCAGAGGCCAGCCCAGTTCGGCAGTCTGCTGCATCACAGCGCGGTCAAAACCGGCCCCGTCGAACCGCGCCTTGCGGACCCGGTCGAGCGCGCCATCGGCGGGCACCACGGCGCGCGCGCTTTCGACGATCATGCGCGCGTTTTCCTGCCAGTCCTCGTTCATGCTTCCGTCCATGCCGGTCTCCTTCATTTCACGATGCCCGCGGCCCGCAGGCCCGCGATCTGGTCCGCGTCCAGCCCCAGCCCTGTCAGAACCGCGTCGGTATGTTCGGCAAAGCGCGGCGGCGGCATGTCGGTGCCCGCGTCCAGCCCCGAGAATTTCACCGGGTTGGACACATAGCGGACGAGGCCCGCGCTGCCGTGCTGCATTTCCTGCAGAAGGCCGCGCTCTTGCACCTGCTCCATGCGAAAGACGTCGTCGAAACTGTTGAGCGGCCCGGCGGGAATGCCGATGGCCTCAAGCTCGGCATAGCAGGCGTCGGCTTGTTTCGTGGCCAGCTTGGCGGCGATCTGGGGGATCAGCGTGTCGGCGTTCTGCACCCGGGCAAGGTTGGTGGCATAGCGGTCGTCCTGCGCCAGCTCGGGCAGGCCCAGGTAGTCGGCGAACCGGGAAAACTGTGCGTCGTTGCCGATGGCGATCATGATCGGGCGGTCGGCACAGTCGAAGGCCTGCCAGGGGCAGGTGATCTGCGAGGCAGTGCCGTTGCGCCTGGGCAGGCGGCCCGAGGACAGGTAGTTCATCGCCATGTGCGAGGCGGCGTGGATCTGCGTGTCCAGCAGGGCGATGTCGATGAACTGTCCCTCGCCGGACACCGCGTCGCGGTGGTTCAGCGCCGCCAGAATGGCGGAGACCGCGTATTGCCCGGCGGTGATGTCCGAGATCGAGTAGCCCACCAGCGCGGGACCCGCGCCCGGCTGTCCGTCGGGGATGCCGGTCATGCTGAGCAGCCCGCTCATCGCCTGGAAGATCGGGTCGTAGCCGGGCAGGTGCTTCATCGGGCCGGTCTGGCCGAAGCCGGTAATCGAACAATAGACCAGCCGGGGGTTCAGCTTGGCCACTTCCTGGTAGTCCAGCCCGAAACGCGCCAGCGTGCCGGTCTTGAAGTTCTCGATCAGCACGTCTGCCTCGGCGACCAGGCGGCGCGCGATGTCCTGCCCCTCGGGTTTCGACAAGTCCAGCGCGAGCGAACGTTTGCCCCGGTTCATCGCCAGGAAAGATGAGGTCTCTCCGGTGGGTTCGCCATCGGCCCCAAGGTGCGGCACGCCCATGCGGCGTACGTCATCGCCGCCTTTCACATGTTCGACCTTCACGACATCTGCGCCGAAATCGGCCAGCATCTGCGCGGTCCACGGTCCCGCGAAGACCCGACTGAAATCCAGCACCTTCAGGTGATTCAAAGCCCCGGGCATCCTGTCCCTCCAAAACACGTCAAGTTGCGCCGTATCTTCAAGAGAACCGCCCGCTTGTGCAAGCCAAAAATTATATTTATGATTTAATGATTCATTTGCGGACCGGCAGGTCTGCCAGCCGGGAGGAAAGAGATGCTGATCCTGCAGACCCCTATGGATTTCACCGATCATCAGGGCGCCAGCCTGGGCGCCACGGACTGGGTGGAAATCACGCAGGACAAGATCGACGCTTTCGCCGAGCTGACCGGCGACGACCACTGGATTCACGTCGACACCGAACGCGCCGCCTCCGAGCAGCCGGACGGGCGTACCATCGCGCACGGGCTGTACCTGCTGGCGTTGGCGCCGCGACTGCAACGGCAGTTGTTCCGCATCGAGCGGCGCGGCGCCGGGTTGAACTATGGTTATGAAAAGGTGCGCTTTACCGCGCCGGTGCCCTGTGGCGCCTTCGTCCGGCTGCGACAGGAGGTGATTGCGGCGGAACCGCGAGACGGTGGCATCCGTGTCGAACTGAAGTCCACCTTCGAGATACAGGGCCAGGACCGGCCCGCGCTGGTCGCGCATGGTATCCTGCTGATCGCCGGGGCGGGGTGAACGCGGCGTTTCGGCCAACATATTGCGCGATTAGAGGTATACAGCCGGCCCGCAAGGGTATAATGGGCTAGGCTTGCCTTTGCCGGTCGGCACGGGCCGACCGCGCATCTGCGCCCCAAATGTCCAGACTGATTTCAAACATGATCCAGGCCCTCGCCGATGCGCTGTCCGAGCGCGGCTACGAAACTTTGACCGCCGTCCAGGAGGCCGTCACCAATCCCGACCTCGAGGACAAGGACCTGCTGGTCTCGGCCCAGACCGGATCGGGCAAGACGGTGGGCTTTGGCCTTGCCATCGCACCGACCCTGTTGGGCGAGGCAGAGTCAATGGAACCGGCAGCGGAACCCCTGGCCCTGATCGTCGCCCCCACGCGCGAACTGGCGTTGCAGGTGATGCGCGAGCTGGGTTGGCTCTATGCCAAGGCGGGCGCGCGGGTGACGACCTGTATCGGTGGCATGGACATGCGTGACGAACGCCGTGCGCTGGAGCGGGGGGCACATATCGTCGTCGGCACGCCCGGGCGCCTGCGCGACCACATCCAGCGCGGTTCGCTGGACCTGGGCAGCCTGCGCGCCATCGTGCTGGACGAGGCGGACGAGATGCTGGACCTCGGGTTCCGCGAGGACCTGGAATTCATGCTGGGCGAGGCGCCCGAGGACAAGCGCACGCTGCTGTTTTCGGCCACCGTGCCGCCGATGATCGCCAAGCTGGCCCAGCAATACCAACGTGACGCGGTCCGCGTGACCACGCTCACCGGCGAGCGGCAGCACGCCGACATCGCCTACCAGGCGTTGCGCGTGGCCCAACAGGACGCGGAAAACGCCATCATCAACCTGCTGCGCTTTCACGATGCGCAGAATGCCATCGTCTTTGCCAATACCCGTGCGATGGTGAACCGCCTGACCGCGCGACTGACGAACCGGGGCTTTTCCGTCGTGGCCCTGTCGGGCGAGTTGAGCCAGAACGAACGTACCCACGCGCTGCAGGCGATGCGCGACGGGCGCGCGAAGGTCTGCGTGGCGACCGACGTGGCGGCGCGCGGCATCGACCTGCCTGGGCTGGAACTGGTGATTCACGCCGAACTGCCCTCGAACGCCGAAGGGTTGCTGCACCGTTCCGGACGCACGGGCCGGGCTGGGCGCAAGGGGATTTCCGCCCTGATCGTGCCGCCCAAGGTGACCAAGAAGGCCGAGCGCCTGCTGAAATTCGCCAAGATTGAGGCCGACTGGATCCTGCCGCCCTCTGCCGACGACATCCTGCGCAAGGACGAGGAACGCCTTCTGGCCGATCCCGTCTGGGAGGCAGAGACCACGCCCGAGCAGGAGGCCTTCGCCGCCCGTCTGCTTGATCTCTACGGACCGGAAACGATCGCCGCCGCCTACCTGGCGCTGCATCGTGCGCGCCTGTCCGCCCCCGAGGACCTGGCGGACCCCGACGCCCGCCCCGAGCGCAAGGAGCGCAAGCCTTTCGGTCCCAGCACGTGGTTCGCGCTGTCTGTCGGGCGGGGCGACCGGGCAGAACCGCGCTGGCTGTTGCCGCTCTTGTGCCGCGTGGGGAACCTGGACAAGGACGCCATCGGTGCGATCCGGATTCAGCAATCGGAAAGCTATGTCGAACTGGCCGAGGCCAGCGTTCCGGGGTTCCTCTCCGCGATTGGCGAAGGGGCGGAGCTGCAAGAGGGCGTGACGGTCCGCAAACTGGACAGCGCGCCGGAATTCACCTCTGCGCCGCGCAAGCCTGCCCCGGCCGGACGCAAACCTGACCGCCCGCAGGGCCACAAGAACCCGGCCCGGTCGGATGATCGTCCGAAGGGCAAACCGCGCCCGGAGCCGAAGGCCGAGGCGTCCGCTGCCCCGGCTGCCGAGGCGCCCGCATCTACGGCGCCCGAGGCTCCGGTCGCGCGCAAGCCGAAACGGCCCGACGGTGAGGCCCACAAGGAGCGGCGGCCGGGCAAGCCCGCCGCCGGCAAGGAAGGCCCCGGCAAGCCCAAGGGAAAATACACGGGAAAACCGGACGGCAGGCCCGCGGGTAAACCCGGCGGCAAGCCCGGGGGCAAGCCCTTCGGCAAACCGGGTGGGGCGGGCCCGAAAGGACGTGGCGCCAAACCCGACGGCGGTCCGCGCAAGCCCGCGGCGCCCAAGGCGCAGGCCTCTGACACGTCCAAGCGGTTCACGCCTCCGGGAGCGGCTGGCAAACCGGGCAGGCCGCGCGCCGGCGGTGCGGGGAAAGGCCCGGGCAAACCCCGCAAGGGGGCAGGCGGCAACGAGCCGCCCCGGCGCGGCTGAGCCTCTAGCCCAGTTCCATCGTTGCGATGGCCTGCAATGCCGGACCGGGCGAGGGAGCCGGGCCACGGTACATGCGGGCTGTGGCAAAGCTTTCCTCGAAGCCCATGCCTTGCAGGTTTTGACCCAGGCCGCCGGGAACATCGGGCGTGTCGATGATGACGTCTCTGCACTCTAGCGCCGAGGCGGCCTGCCGGGCCAGGGTCAGTGCCTCGTCGACGGTCGCGGCCATGATCGGGCCGATCTTGCAGCCGTCCCGGCAAAGGCGGGCGGTGGCAAAGCCGGTGATCCCCTGCGGCCCCCGCAGCAAGACCGTTTTTCGGCTGTCTGACTGTGTTGTCCATTCTGCAAGGAAAGCGGGCCGGTCATAGCCGTTGGCCGCCCTGTCCAATCGCGTAATGGCATCCAGATCGGCCGCGCCGGCAAGACTCGCGGCAGTATCGCAGCGGTCCAACGTGCCTTCGAACCGCCGGGTGCGCCCGGCCAGCACGAAACCGGACTTTGCATAGTTTGCTTCTTGCGCGGGCACGCCGTCCAGCCCCACTGTGCGCGCCCCGGCGTGGGTCAGCGCCCGTGTCCACAGCGCATAGCCGATTCCCCGTCCACGATATTCCGGCAGGCAGAGGTAAAGCCCAAGAAACGCCATCTGCGGCGAATGGTTCACGACGGAAATCGCGGCAACGGTTTTTCCGTCCACCTCTGCCACGAAGAACCCCTCGGGGTCCGCCGCCTGAAAGGCCTGCGCATCCGCCAGCCCGGGGTTCCAGCCCTCGTCGGCGGCCCAATCCAGCATGAGCTCGATCTCTTCCAGCGTCGCGGTTCGGCAATTCGGCTGTGTCATCTTTTCAGGGCCTCGCGCAGGGAGGTGGGCGGTTGCGTGACGTTGCGCAGGTCCAGCGAGGCCACGAGATCCAGAAGGTGGCTTTTCATCAGTTGTTCAGCCAGGTCGCCGTCCCGGTTGGCAAAGGCGTCCAGCAGGGCGTGATGCGCCTGCGTTTCGCACAGTGCCGCCCTCCGCCGCCAATAGAGCGCGATGATGAGCGATGAGCGCGAAATCAGTTCCGAGATGAAGCCTTGGACGGTGGTCTGATCCGCGATGCGCGCGATCTCGACGTGGAATTGCCCCGACAGGAACAGGGCGCGGCCATTCTCTCCGGCGTCGAGCGCCTCGTGCTCGCTGGCGATATTGCTGCGCAAAAGCGCCAGGTCCTCGTCCGTCATCCGCTCTGCCGCCGAATGCGCGGTGCGGGGTTCCAGTAGCGCGCGCGCCTCAAATACCTCGCGCGCATCGCGCACGGTTGGTTGCGCGACAAAGGCGCCCCGGTTGCGCTTCAGTTCGATCAGTCGGCGGTGCGACAGCGCCAGCAGGGCGGCGCGGACGATGGTGCGGCTGATGCCATAGGCCTCGGCCAGCTCATCCTCACCCAGCTTGGTGCCCGGGGGCAGCCTGTGTTCGTGAATCGCGTGTTCGAGGTCCGCGGCTACGGTGTCGCTGGTCCAATGCTTCGTTTCAAACTTGTTCATGTCACTCTGTGCCAACGACCACCTCTGCGTTCCGTTATTCCGATTCGGCGGCCTGGGGACAAGCAGGCGCTGGGACGCAGCCTTGCACGCATGATTGTATACGAAATTGCGTTCATTTTTGCGCACAGAGATGCCGCGAATGCTCAATTTTTGCCCGATCCGTGTTTCGCGGGGGTCGGGAGGCTGAAAACGCTCCCCCATCCCGGCAAGAGCGCAACAAGGTTTCCCTGACAGGCAAACGGGGGCGTCATGCGCACAGGATATGATCTGGAACTGGTTCACTTGACCAAACGCTATGGCGAAACTGTCGCCGTGCGTGATCTGAACCACGTCTTCGCCCCGGGCAGCTATGTCTGTCTTCTGGGACCGTCGGGGTGTGGGAAATCCTCGACCCTGCGGATGATCGCCGGGCACGAAGAGGTCAGCGACGGGTCGATCCTGCTGGACGGTCATGACGTGGCGCCACTGGCGCCCGCGCAGCGGGGCACCGCGATGATGTTCCAGAACTATGCGCTGTTTCCGCATCTGTCGGTGCGCGACAACGTGGCTTTTTCCCTGCGCATGAAGGGCATTGACCGGTCCGCCCGGCACAAGCGGGCGGACGAATTGCTGGCCCTCGTGGACATGACCCATCTGGCCGACCGCTTGCCGGCGCAGCTGTCCGGTGGACAACAGCAGCGTGTGGCGCTGGCGCGCGCGCTGGTGACGGAACCCAAGGTGCTGTTGCTGGATGAACCGCTGTCGGCGCTGGACCCGTTCCTGCGCATCAGGATGCGGACAGAGCTGAAAAAGCTGCAGCGCGAGCTGGGGATCACCTTCATCCACGTCACCCACGGTCAGGACGAGGCGCTGGCGCTGGCCGACGAGATCGTGGTGATGAACGACGCGGTGATCGAACAGGCAGGCCCCGCGCGTGAGGTCTGGGCAAAGCCACGTACGGAATTCGTGGCCCGGTTCATCGGCGGTCACAACGTCATCACGCTGCCCCAGGGCAAGGTCACGGTGCGCGCCGATGCGGTACAACTGGCAGACGAGGGCATGGCCGCCACGGTCATGGCGATCGAGTACCAGGGCGCCTCTGTCGCCGTGTCCACGACCACGGAAGGCGGTGACGAGGTGTTGGCGCTCTTGCCCGAGGACCAGTTCTTTGCTGCCCCCAAGAATCCCGGCGATGCCGTCCGGCTCAGCTGGGACGAGGCGCGGCTGCATCGCCTGACCGCCTGAAAACCGCGGTCCGGCAAGCGCCGTTTTCGAGATCAAGCATCAACCACCAAGACAAGACGACTGAACAGAGAGGACAAGACTATGGCTAAACCCAAGGTTGGATATACCCGCCGTTCGCTGCTGAAGGCAGGCGGCGCGGCCGTCGCGGCGACAACCCTGCCCGCGCCGATGCTCTGGGCACAGGACACGAAGGACATCGTGCTGCGCCAGTTCGGCACCGGCGTGTCGAACCTCAACGACGTGGCCAAGAAGGTGAAAGAGGACCTGGGCTTCACGCTGGAAATGACGGCGCTCGATTCCGACAGCGTCACCCAGCGCGCGGCCACCCAGCCCGACAGCTTTGACATTGCCGACATCGAATACTGGATCTGCAAGAAGGTCTGGCCGACCGGCAACCTGCAGGCGATGGATACCTCGAAGATCGCCAACTACGACAAGATCGTGGGCATCTTCCGTTCGGGCAAGCTGACACCCGACAGCGAGATCGCGCAGGGCACCGCACCGCATACAGTGGGCTTTGTCGACGGCCCCGGCGGCACCAGCTTTGCCGACGAGGAAACCGGCTGGATGACCCTGATCCCCACGATCTACAACGCCGACACGCTGGGCATCCGCCCCGACCTGATCGGACGCCCCATCGAAAGCTGGACCGAGCTGCTGAACCCCGAGTTCAAGGGCAAGGCCTCGATCCTCGACATTTCCTCGATCGGCATCATGGACATGGCGATGGTCTGCGAGGCGATGGGCGAGATCCAGTACGGCGACAAGGGCAACATGACCCGAGACGAGATCGACAAGACGATGGCGATCTTCACCGAGGCCAAGCGGAACGGCCAGTTCCGCGCCTTCTGGAAGACCTTCGACGAAAGCGTGAACCTGATGGCCTCGGGAGAGGTCGTGATCCAGTCGATGTGGTCGCCCGCGATCACCGCGGTCAAGTCGCGCGGCATCCCCTGCGTCTACCAACCCCTGAAAGAGGGCTATCGCAGCTGGGGCGGCGGTATCGGCCTGTCGTCCTCGCTGTCGGGCATGGAGCTGGACGCCGCCTATGACTACATCAACTGGTATCTCTCCGGCTGGGTCGGCGGCTACCTGATGCGACAGGGCTACTACTCGGCCGTGCCCGAGACCTCCAAGGACTTCATGACCGAAAACGAGTGGGGCTACTGGTTCGAGGGCAAGGAAGCCACCGACGTCATCACCTCGCCCACCGGCGACAAGCTGGCCGAGGCCGGAGAGGTCCGCGACGGCGGCTCCTTCTACGACCGCATGGGCAGCGTGGCCTGCTGGAACGCCGTCATGGACGAAAACCAGTACATGGTCCGCAAGTGGAACGAATTCATCGCGGCATAACGCGGTGAATGGCCGGGTCCGTTATCCCCCCGGTCCCCTTCAGATCCCCGGGCCGTACGCGGTCCGGGGGTCATCCTGACCAATTCCCGATCCGGGCAGACCCCTGCGGAGGCCAGATGGCTGCGACCCCTCTCAAGAACCGGCATGTCCTGGGCTGGCTGATGGCCTTGCCCCTGTCCGTCGTGCTGTTGGCCTTTCTGATCGCGCCCATCGTGATGATCGCCGTCGTCAGCTTTTGGGGCGCGACGGAATTCTCGATCTACCCGGCGTTCCAGTTCGACAACTATGAATTCCTGTTCGGATCGCCCGTGACCTACAAGGTCTTCGGCGCGACGCTGAAATACGCGCTGATCACCTGGGCGCTGACCTTGGCCATCGGCTTTACCGTGGCCTATTTCCTGGCCTTCCATGTCCGCAGCCTGACCATGCAGATCGCGCTGTTCCTGGTCTGCACAATCCCCTTCTGGACCTCGAACATCATCCGCATGATTTCCTGGATCCCCTTCCTGGGGCGGAACGGGATCGCCAACCAGACGCTGATTTCCTGGGGCGTGATCGACGAGCCGCTGGAATGGCTGCTCTATTCCGACTTCTCGGTCATTCTGGCCTTTGTTCACCTCTATACGCTGTTCATGGTGGTGCCGATCTTCAACACCATGATGCGCATCGACAAATCCCTGCTGGAGGCGGCGCGCGACAATGGGGCCAGCGGCTTTCAGACGCTGGTGCACGTGATCCTGCCGCTGACCAAGCCGGGCATCATGATCGGAACCATCTTTGTCGTCACGCTGGTGATGGGCGATTTCATCACCGTGCGTTTCATGTCCGGCTCGCAGCGCGCCAACGTCGGGCGGCTTATCTCGAACGACATCGCGCTGCTGCAATACCCTTCGGCGGCGGCGACAGCGGTGGTTCTTCTGTGCACGGTCCTGATCGTGATCGCGATCCTGCTGCGCTTCGTCAACATCCGCAAGGAGCTGTGATCCAATGGAAAAACGTCCCCGCAGCTTTTACGTGCTCGCCGCCTTCTTCGGCCTGTTCGTGCTGTTCCTCTACGGGCCGATCCTGACCATCGGTGTCCTCAGCTTCCAGGGTCCGAGGGGCGGCCTGACCTTCCCGATGAACGGGGTCTCGACCCACTGGTTCCGCGACCTGTTCCAGGAACAGGCGGTGGGTGACATCTGGGGTGCCTTCCGGCGCAGTTTCGGCCTCGGGCTTATGGTCATGGTGACGACGGTGGTCGTCTCGGTCATGGCCGGTCTGGCCTTCCGCAAGCGCTTTGTCGGCTCCGCCCTGGTGTTCTACGCGGCCATCACTTCGCTCGTGATCCCGTCGATCCTGATTTCGCTGGGCGTCGGGCTGATCTTCAACCAGCTGGGGCTGAAGGTGCACTGGGCCACCAGCGGTTTCGGGTCACAACTGACATGGACGCTGCCCTTTGGCCTGCTGATCATGTTCGCCGTCTTCAACCGCTTCGACCAGAGCTATGAAGAGGCGGCGCGCGACCAGGGGGCAAGCGCATGGCAGACGATCCGCTTTGTCGTGCTGCCGATCATCGCGCCCTCGCTGATCGGGGTGGCGCTCTTCGGATTTACGCTGAGCTACGACGAATTTGCGCGCACGCTGCTGACGGCGGGCAGCTACAACACGCTGCCGTTGGAGATCTTCGGCATGACGACCAACGTCACGACCCCGGTGATCTATGCGCTGGGCACGCTGACCACGGTATTCTCCTTTGCCATCATCGGGCTGTTCCTGCTGACCGTCTGGGTCATGGGCAAGCGCCGCGCGCGGCTGGGATCGGACGCGGGCAAGGGCGTATGAAGATCGCCTACATCAATCCCAATGCCACCGCTGCCATGACGGATGGCATCGTCGAGGCGGCGCGGCTCGCCCTGCCCGGGGCAGAGATTTTTGGCATGACCAACAGCGACGGGCCTGCCGCCATCGAAGGCCCCGAGGACGGCGCAACCGCCGTTCCGGGCCTTCTGGCCCGGCTGGGGCCGGCGCGGGATCAAGGCGCGGATGCCATCGTGATCGCCTGTTTCGACGACACGGGACTGGCAGAGGCGCAGGCACAGGCCGGCTGCCCGGTGCTGGGGATCGGACAGGCCTCCTATGTCATGGCACAGTTGCTGGGGTTGCGGTTTTCAGTCGTCACCTCCTTGCCGGTCTCGATCCCCGTGATCGACGAGAACATCGACACATCGGGCTTTCGCGGTCTTTGTGCCTCTGTCCGGGCCAGCGGCCTGCCGGTGCTGACCATCGAGAAGGGCGCGCCCGAGACCGTGGCCCGCATCGCGGCCGAGATAGAGGCCGCGCGGGCGGAGGACGGGGCCGCCTGTGCCATCCTGGGCTGCGCTGGCATGGCGCCGTTGACCCCTGAACTGGCGCAACGGACCACGATCCCGTTGATCGACGGGGTGGCCGCCTCGGCCCTGCTGGCGCAGGCGGCGGCGGGGTTTCTCCGCAGAGGCGGGTAGCCGGCAGGCGCCTGCCGGCGGTCCGGCACGGGTGGAATTGTGCCCGGATGGTGAGGCGGGTAGGCTGGCGCGGAACGACCGTGGCAGGTGCCGGGACGGGCCTGCCCGTCGCGGTGCCCGACAAAGCCGGAGGCCCCGCAGATGCCCGAAGACCAGACACTCATCATAGGCCTTTTCGCGGTGATCTTCGTGCTTCTGGTCTGGGGGCGTGTGCGCTACGACCTCGTGGCCTTCGGCGCGCTGACCCTGGGCGCCATCCTTGGGCTGGTGCCCTCTGACGATGTGTTCTCGGGCTTCGGCCATTCTGCGGTGGCCATCATCGCGCTGGTCTTGATCGTCAGCCGGGGGTTGTCCTCGTCGGGGGCGGTGGAACTGATCGCCAGCCGCGTGATCGACCCGGAACGCCCCTTGCCGCTGCATATCGCCATCATCGGCAGCGCGGGCGCGGTGCTGTCAGCGGTCATCAACAACGTGGCGGCGCTGGCGCTCTTGATGCCGCTGGACGTCGAGGCCGCGGAAAAGGCCAAGCGCGCAGCGGGGCAAAGCCTGATGCCGCTGTCCTTTGCGACCATCCTGGGCGGCATGGTCACGCTGATCGGGACACCGCCGAACATCGTTATCTCCGAGTATCGGCAGGACGTCCTAGGCCAGTCCTTCTCGATGTTCGATTTCGCGCCGGTGGGGCTGACGGTGGCAATCGCGGGCATCGTCTTTGTCGCGCTCATCGGGTGGCGGCTCCTGCCGTCGCGCACCTCGATCGCCGAACAGGGGCAGGCCTTTCGCAAGGGGCGCTATGTCGCCGAACTCAAGGTCGCCGAGTCTGCCGGTGAAAAGGACATCACGGTCCTGTCCCTGTACCCCACCGCCGAGGATACGGACATTCACATCCTGGGCCTGATCCGCCACGGCAAGCGCCGCCCCGGGCTGGCCAGCCGCGAAACCCTTCAGCCCGGCGATTTCCTGGTGGTCGAGGGCGAGCCCAAGTCCATCGAGGCCTTCATGGGCAAGGCATCGCTGGAGTTCGCAGGCTCCGAACAGCACGAGGGCGGGGTGCTTGCGCCGGGTCTGGCCCTGCGCGAGGCCATCGTGCCCGACGATGCGCGCATCAATGGCCACACGGCCCGCAGCCTCGGCCTGCTGCATCGGCACGCGGTCACACTGCTGGGTGTCTCGCGCGAGGGGCGGCGTTTTCAGGATCGTGTCCGTCTGTTGCGGGTCAGGGCGGGGGACGTGCTGCTGTTGCTGGGCACGCCCCGCAACGTCGAAAGCAGCATGGAATGGCTGGGCGTCCTGCCCATCGAAGGCCGCCACACCGAGGTGATCCAGCGCCGCAAGGCCGGCCTGTCGATTGCGGTTTTCGTGGGGGCCGTCGGGCTGGCCGTGGCCGGCCTGTTGCCGCTGGCCGTGTCGCTGGCAGCGGCGGTCATCGCCTTCCTCCTGCTGGGCCTTGTCACCGGGCGCGAGGTCTACAATTCGATCGAATGGAAGGTGATCGTGCTGCTGGCCAGCCTCATCCCGCTGGCCGAAGCCTTCGAAAGGACCGGAGGCGCGGAATTGCTGGCCGGTCAGATCCTGGTCCTGACGGCGGACAGCGCGCCCTGGGTCAGCCTTGCGGTTCTGATGCTGGTCACGATGACCATGTCCGATTTCCTGAACAATGTCGCGACGACACTGATCGCCGCGCCCATCGGCCTGTCGATTGCCAGAACGCTGGACGCCAACCCGGACACCTTCCTGATGGCGGTCGCGGTTGCGGCCTCCTGCGCCTTTCTCACGCCCATCGGGCACAAGAACAACACCATCATACTTGGCCCCGGCGGCTATCGGTTTTCCGACTACTGGCGCATGGGCCTGCCGCTGGAGGTTCTGGTGATTGCGGTGTCGATCCCGGCCCTGTTGCTGTTCTGGCCGATCTGAGGGGCAGGCCCCCTCAGGCCTGCCGTTGCTGCGCGTCGCGGACAAGGGCCGCGAACCGGTAGAACGCATGCGCCATCTTCGAATAGGGCGTGGTCAGGAACAATGTCAGCACCGCGCCCAGGTGCAGGGCCAGCAAGGCGGGCACCGCGCCGGTGCCGCTGACCGCATAGAGGATCAGCCCGGTCAGGCCGGTCAGTCCCAGCAGCAGCACAAAGGCCATCTCGCCGCCCCAGGCCCTCTGCGCCCCAAGCTGCGGATCGGCCTTCAGCTTCAGCCCCGCCAGACCGAAGGCGCCCAGCGTCAGGAGCAGCCCACCCGGGACGCCCAGCAGCTTTGGCAGGCTGAGCAGGCCATAAGGTGCCTCGAGCCCCAGCAGATAATGCATTAGCGTGCCCGAAGAGGTGGAGGCGAAACACAGCAGGAAGCCCCAGAAGGTCGCCTGGTGGGCATGGCGCCGGGCCTGGCTGTAGCGGTCGCCCTTTTCAAAGTTGCAGCCCTGTCCCTGGCCGCCGTCGAGGTTCTTCAACTGTCCGGCGCGCAGAGCGGCGCGGCGCAGATGCACCCAGCGGACGGGCGCCCCGCCAACGTCCCGCCAGTAGCTGCGCAGGCCCATCGCCAACACGACCAGCGGAAAGAGGAAGGCGGGCAGAAAGATCGCCACCATGACCGTGTGGGACAGCACCGCGTAGAACCCTTCGCCGTTTGCCGGGGTCAGCATGGCCTGTGCCAGGAACAGCAGCGCGATCCCCGCAACCAGCGCGGTCGACAGCGCGACCCCGCGCCTTTGGAACAATGCCCCAAGCCCGCCGGGCCAGCCGTAGCGATCCCAGCTGTCGACCCGCACATCGGCCAGCGCCTGCGGCAGGTTCAGCGCGAATTCATGCGGTTCGGTGTATTGGCACGAGTAGTAGCAACCTCGGCAATTGTGGCAGAGGTTCGCGATCTGCACGATGTCCCCGTCGCCAAAAACCCGTTCTGCGAACATTGCCGGGAAGGCATCGCAGAACCCTTCGCAATAGCGGCAGGCGTTGCAGATCTCGACCTGGCGGCGGGCCTCTGCGATCGTGTCGGTCGAGGGGGATTGCGTGGCGGCGTCAAACGACATGGGCGGCGGCCTCCTGTCCTGCGATACGTCCGAAGACGGTTCCGATGGTCATGCCGAACCCGGCAAGATAGCCCTGTCCCAGGATCGAACCGGCCATCATCTCTCCGGCGGCCCAGATGTTGGCATAGCGCCCATCCGGCCCGCTGACGCGGGCGGTTTCGTCCACCTTCAGGCCCAGGTAGGTGAAGGTCACGCCGGGGCGCAGGGAATAGCCGTAGAAGGGCGGCTCGGCGATGGGGCGGGCCCAGTTCGTCTTGGGCGGCTCCACCCCTTCTGTCGCCAGCCCGTCCAGTTCCTGGGGCGAAAATGCCCCCTCGCCGCAGGCGGCGTTGAAGGCCTCGACCGTCTGGGTCAGCTTGTCGGCAGACAGGCCCAGCTTGTCGGCCAGTCCGGCGATGGTATCGGCCTTTTCCGGCGGAAAGACCGAGGGCATGAACAGTTCGACAGAGCGCGAGTCGATGATCGAGTAGGCCACCTGGTCGGGCTGCGCGGCCACCAGCCGGCCCCAAATCGCGTAACGTTTCGGCCAGACGTCCTCACCCTCGTCATAGAACCTGTCGCCGTCGCGGTTGACGACGATGGAAAAAGGCACACAGTCCAGCCGGGTGACGATCCCGCCGTCGTATTTCGGCGCCCGCCCGTCGATGGCCACGGCGTGACATTGCGTCGGATCGCCAACGCTTTCGGCGCCCTGGTCCAGCATATCGGCCAGCACGACACCGCGATTGTAGCGCGTGCCCCGGATCAGGAAGTTGCGCGCCGAAGGGCCCCATGCCCGCGCCAGCCAGTCGATGTCCGACTGGAACCCGCCCGACGCCAGCACCAGCGCCCGGCCCGGGATCCGCAGGCTCTCGCCGTCCAGCGTGACGTCCAGCGCCTCGAATTGCCCGTCCGCGATATGCACATGGGTCACCTGGGCCTCGTATCGGACGGTCACGCCCAGATCCTCCAGCGTGTTGTAGTAGGCATTCACCAACGCCTTGCCGCCGCCCAGGAAAAAGGCGTTGGTCCGGCTCAGCGACAGGGTGCCCGACAGGGAGGGCTGAAAGCGCACGCCGTGGCGTTCCATCCAGGGCAGGCAATCCTCGGACTGCCGGATCGCGAGGCGGGCCAGCCCTTCGTCCGTCTCTCCCTTGGTGACGCGGATGAGGTCGTCGAAATACTCGTCTTCGCCGTAGCTGTCGGTCAGGACAGACAAGGGACCGCGATGCATGCAGCGAAAGTTGCGGGTGTGGCGAGAGTTGCCGCCGCGATAATCCTTTGGTGCACCTTCCAGGACCAGCACGCGCGCGCCGGCCTCGGCGGCCTCGATCGCGGCGCAAAGCGCGGCATTGCCGCCGCCTGCCACGATCACGTCCCAGCCGGCTTTTTCGATCCCGCTCATTCCGTCACCTCCCGTCGGTATTGCCGCAGGCGGACCTGCAGCGCCGCCTCGATGTGATCCCGCATCAGCCGCTCGGCCCCGTCCTCGTCCCGCGCGCGCAAGGCCTGCAGGATCGCCTCGTGTTCGGCCACGGCCTTTTCGAACCGGGTGTCCTCGGCCAGGGTTGAACGACCGAGGATCAGCAGGGTCTTCTGCACCGCCTCGACCGCGCGGATCAGGAACCGGTTGCGGGCGGCATTCAGGACAACGCGGTGAAACTGGGCGTTGGCCTCGTAGGCGGCGCCGATCTGCTCGGCGTCGCGCATCTCTTCGTTGATGGTGGCCAGTTCTGCCATCTCGACCTCCGAGACGGAGCGCGCGGCAAAGCGCGCCGCCGTACCTTCAAGGACCGCGCGCATGGCGTAAAGCTCTGTGATCTCCGCGTAATCCAGCTGGCGCACCACCAGTCCGCTGCGCGGGACATGTGTCACCAGGCCGTCGGCCTCCAGCCTGTGCACGGCTTCCCGGACCGGGGTCCGAGAGACCCCGTATTTCGCCGCCAGCTCGGTTTCGATCAGCCTGTCGCCCGGACGGATCGAGCCCTTGCGGATTTCGGCCACGATCCGGCTGTAGGGGTCGGCGGCCTGCCTGGCCTTGTTGTCCGTATGCTCCATGTGCCTGTCCATGATCATGATGTGTTCACATGTATACGCTTGTATCCACGCGGGTTCAACCCGCGCCCGGGACTGCCTTGGCCAAAAACAAAAGGGCCCCGGTCGATGCCGGGGCCCAGGGGATTTAGCACTTTCGGGTCGAGACGCGGGCGGCCCTCAGGCTGGTGGTTTCACCCCCGCCGGGATCGGCGCGACAGCGGGTGCGGCGCTTGGACGATTGGCGCGTTGCCCGGCCCAGACAGAGCCCAGGACGATCATGGCGCCGACCGCCTGCACTGGGGTCAGGGCCTGTCCCAGCCAGGCCCAGCCCAGGATCACGGCGGTCAGTGGACTCATCAGCGACAGCATCGAGATGGCCCCGGGTTCGATCCGCGCAACGCCCCGGAACCAGATCACATAAGTCGCGGCGGCCCCGATCAGGCCCAGCCAGGTCAACCCGGCAAGGTTGGTGGCGGTCAGCGGGGGCAGCGGTGGCTCGACGATCAGCGCGAGCGGCAGCAGGATCAGCCCGCCCGCCGTCAGTTGCCAGGCGGTAAAGCTGAGCGCGGAAACAGGCGGCTGCCACTTGCGGCTCAGCACGGTGCCCGCCGCCATCGAGGCCGCGCCGCCAAGACCCGCTGCCACGCCGACCGGGTCCAGCCGGGCCTCGGGGCCGATCAGCAGCAGGGCCACGCCCAGGACCCCCGCCGCCGAGGCGGCGACCGCCCCGGCCCGGATGGGCGTCCCCAGCCAGCCCCGTGCCATCAAAATGACGATCATGGTCTGAACAGCGCCCAGCGTCGCGGCGACTCCGCCGGGCAGACGGTAGGCGGCCACGAAGAGCAGCACCCAGAACAGGGCAAAGTTGAAACTGCCCAGCAAAAAGGTCCGGCCCAGCCAGGCGCGTGGCGGCAGGCAACGCGTGACTGCCAGCAGAAGCAGACCGGCGGGCAGGGCGCGCAGCGCGGCAAGCGTGACGGGATACCCGTCCGGCAGGGCCTCGGTCGTGACAAGATAGGTGCTGCCCCAGATTGCCGGGGCAAGCGCGGTCAGGAAAATATCGGTGGTACGTGACATGTTGGGCTTCCTTGTAGGCGGCTCACCAGGGGCGGTCAAAGGGATGCGGCGGGCGAAACGGGCAGGGCGGCAGCCCGATGTCGCGCAAGAGGTGGGGAGGAAGATCGCGCAACTCCGGCGACCGGGGATTGCGGCGGAAAAGGTGGAAACGCATGGGCGGCTCCCTTCAGGCCAGGATCTGCTGCGCGGCGCGGATCTGCGCGGCCAGGTCCTCTGTCGGGCCATTGACCAGGCGGGCGCCCGTGTCGCGGATGATGAGCGCGGGGATGCAACGGACTTGCAGCGCGCGGGCGACCTGGCGGTCGGCCTCGACGGCGCTTGCGGTGTCGGGGTCGTCGAGGTGCCGGGCAAAACCCGCCGCCTCGAATCCGGCGTCACGCGCGACCTGCAGGACCGTTTCGGGATCAGAGATGTCTCGGGCTTCTGACAGATGGGCGCGTTGCAGGTGGTCGAACATCCGCCAGTGCCCCTCCTGTCCGTCCAGCCGTTCAGCCGCCTTGCATCCCAGCGCGGCGGTCAGGCCGTGGGGATAGTCGAAAGAGGCGGCGCGCATTGCCTCGATGTCGATCAGTCCGGGTTGGTCGCTGACCTGCCGACAGGCCATCCAATGGCCCAGGATCGTTTCCCGCGCCGCCTGTGGCGTGCCCCAGCGAGCGGCCATCTCGGCACGGCTGTCCTGCAGGACAAAGCTGCGGTGCCGGATCGTCAGGTCGAACTCTTCGGCAATCGCGCGCATCCGCGACGAGATGTTGAAGCACCAGCAGCAGACGACGTCATGGAAGAAGTCAATGGTCAGGGTGGGCATCACGCGGCCTCGCCTTGCCGGTCGGCACCGGCCAGGCGCGCGGCGATCCGGGCCACGTGGGCCCCCTGGAACCGCGCCCCGGAGAGGTCGGTTTCCGTGGGCGTGCGCGATCCGTCGGCCCCGGCGATGGTCCCGGCGCCGTAGGGGGCGCCGCCGATGATGTGATCGGCGGTGGTTTGACCAGTAAAGGTATAGGGCATCCCGGCGATCAGCATTCCGAAGTGCTGCAGCGGGATCTGGAAGGACAGCAATGTCGCCTCGTGGCCGCCGTGCTGCGAGCCGGTGGAGGCAAAGACACCCGCGACCTTGCCGACCAGCGCATTGCGCGCCCAGAGGCCGCCCGCCTGGTCCAGAAAGCTCTTCATCTGACCGGCCATCATGCCGAACAGGGTCGGCGTGCCGAACAGGATGGCGTCGTAGGCCTCAAGGTCGGCGGGCGTGGCCAGGGGCGTGTCATCCTCGACGAACCCGGCCTTGCGTCGGATCTCCTCGGGGACGGTTTCGGGCACACGGCGCAGGTCGACATGGGTGCCGGGCACGCTGCGGGCGCCGTCTGCCTCGGCCTGTGCCAGGGCGCGGACATGGCCATAGCTGGAATAGTAGAGAACAAGAACACGGGTCATGGGGATCCTCTTGGGCTTGGAATGGTGATGCCCTCGAAGATCGTGGAAAGCGGGCGCCGGAATAACCGGCCCGCGCGCAAATCATTCTTTACGCTGGTTGAAGAATGTCAGCCCCGCAGCGCCGCGCCCAGGTGGTCGAGAAAGGCCGTTACCCGCGCGTCCATCCCAAGCCGAGAGGCGGTGACCGCGAAAATATCCGGCGCGGGCAGTTCCCAGTCGGGCAGAATACGTACCAGTTCCCCGCGTGCTTCCGGCACGTCTGATACGAAATCGGGCAGGGTGCCGATGCCGTGGCCCGCGATCAGCAGGTCTCGCAGGACCAGGCTGTTGCCGACACGCACCGGCGGGTCCAGGTCGACGGTCCGGGTGCCGCCCGCGCCGTGCAGGGTCCAACTGTTCAGGTGATTGGCCAGCAGGAAACCTACGACCCGGTGACCTGGGATCTCTTCGGGGGCCTTTGGCGTCCCGGCCCGTTCCAGGTAGGCGGGCGCGGCAAAGATCCTTTGCCGGATCGTGCCCAGCTTGCGCGCGACAAGGGCGGAATCCGGCATGGCCGAGCGAATGCGGATCGAAACGTCGAAGCCGCCCTCGACCATATCGACCACGCGGTCGTCCAGCGACAGGGTCAGCTTGAGATCGGGATAGGTGTTCAGGAAATCGGGCAGGAAAGGCGCGATGACCGCTTGCCCGAAAGAGGACGAGGCATTCACCCTGAGATGCCCCCGTACCGCTCCGGCGCCGTCGCGTATGCGGGTTTCGACATGGGTCACGGCATCCAGGATGCCGCTGGTTTCATCGTAGTACAGGCGCCCGGCATCGGTCAGCGACATCGACCGAGTGGTCCGTGTCAGCAGCGTGCTGCCCAGGCTTTCCTCCAGCAGCTTGATCTCCCGGCTGAGCAGCGCGGGTGAGACGCCAAGGTCCTCGGCGGCACGGGCAAAACTGCCGCGCTCGACGATGCGGCGAAAGGCTTGCATGACGGAAAGCTTGTCCATCGTGGCGCGCTCCCGCTGTCAGGCGGCCCGCGAAGGCCGTTTGCCTCAGCCCTGGCTGCCGACCCGCGAGAAGCTGCAGTTCACGTTGGCGCCGCTCTCGATGGTCAAGGTGGTGTAGGAAATTTCTCCGGACACCTGCGCGCCCGCGCTCAGCTTGACGTCGCCGCCCAGGATCTGGCCCTCGAACTTGCCGGTCACGACGATCGTGTCGGCGCGCAGCTCTCCGACGGCAGAGCCGCCGGCCTCGATGGTGATTCCATCCGCCCGGATGCGCCCGTCGGCATGGCCGACCAGCTCGAAGTGACCCGGGATCGTCAGGTCCCCGACCAGCTTGGCCCCTGCTGCCAGGTGAGAGCGTGCTTTGGTGGCGGAGGTGGTCTGTGACATGTTTCAACTTTCAAAGGCTATGATGCATTCGGGCCAAAGCATCGGCGGCCAAGGACCCCTGCCGGGACCATAGTCAGCTTTGCCCGTCTCAGTTAACCAAAAAAAGGCCCGGTGCAGACCAAAATGAACGGGTGATGATGCGCGGTCGCAGATTCCCGCCGGGGGACCCTTGGCGGCACAGGGAGTAGCGGTCCAGTTTCGTGAAACGGTAGCTCAGGGCCGGGCCGTCCGGCTGGTCATAGGCCAGGACGGCTGTGACCATCGCGAAGGGCTCGGCATAGCGCCCGGTGCGCAACCCTCCGGCGTCCAGCGGCTCGAACCCGGCATCGCGGATCGACTGGCCCGCCTGACGTTTCGCCTGAGTGTCGTCACCATAGGTCAGCAGGTGCGGGGCGGGGGCCTGTCCCTTGCGTGCAAGGATCGGCGCGAAGCTTTCGGACGGTGCCGAGTTGAATCAGCTGACCCAGCGGGCTTGCGGGCGCATCCGCGCCAGTTCCTCGGCACCAGAGGTGTAGGGCCCAAGAACAAGGGTCTCGTTGGCCTCGTCCAGCGGCACGCAGCAATTCAGCACCAGCTTGCCCGCCAGATCGCCAGCCTGTGACAGCACATCGTCGATGCGCGACCAGTGCACGGACAGCAGGATCGCCTCCGCCTGTTGCACCGCCTGGGACACCGGCGCATGGGCGCCGCCGGTCTCGTCGGCAAGGCGCGCCAGCTTGTCCGCGCTGCGGGCATAGCGGAACGTCACCGCGTGCCCCGCCTGTGCCCAGACAGGGCCCAATACTGCCCCCATCAGGCCGGATCCCAGAATCGCGATCTTCATCTTCTGGCTCCTTGGTTGGGCCATCAGGCCCGCCCCTTGCAGGTCAGTCCGCGCGGTTCTCGAAGACCGCCTTGGCCACCGGCATGGCCGAGAAGACATGGGGCCAGCCCGCGTAGAAGGCCAGGTGCGCCAGGACGCCCCCTGCCTCTTCCTGCGTCAGCCCGTTGTCCATCGCGCGGTTGAGGTGAAAGCTCATCTGGTCGGGCTGGCCTGCCGCGATCAGCGCGGCGACGGTCACCATGCTGCGGTCGCGCGGTGCCAGGTCCGGGCGCAGCCAGAGGTCGAGGAAAAACAGTTGCTCCGTGTAGTCGACCACGCCCTTGCTGGTTTCGCCATAGGTGCCCTGCACAAAGCTCTGGTGCGCGGCTGCGGCTTCTTCGTTCAGGGGCAGCAGGTCCGGATCGGCGACGGGCAGGTCTTCGGCGGCAACGCCACGGGCCTCGAACACCGGGGCCTATGCGCGCGCGGCTGCGGTGGCATTGCCCCAGCCGGTGTAAAAGGCAAGGTGCGTGATTGTCTCGGACAGTTCCGCCGGGGTCACGCCCGCGTCCAGGGCAAGGGCCGCGAACGCGCCCAGGTCTTCGGTTTCGTGCCGGGTCATGAGCGCCGCAAACGTCACCAGCGCGCGGTCCCGCTGGCCCAGTTCCTCGCCCGCCCAGACCGTGCCGAACAGCTCGTCGTTGCTGTAGGCGTTCAGCGCGGGGCGACAAGGCGCACGGCGTCGGGCAGCGTCGTCGCCAAGTCCTGGGCGGTGGCGGCGGTGCTCATCAGCGCAAGGGCAGAGGCGGCAAGGGTCGTCTTCATGGAACAACCTTCCTGTTCAGCGTTACCCCGAACAGGTGGTGCCACTGCCTGCGATCTTAATGCCGCATTGAATCACTGCACTCATGACTGCGCCTCATCAATCCTCAGGCCTTTTCGCGCAGCGCCTCCAGCACGACCTCGAAGGCCGAGGAAGAGCGCTGGCGGCTGGGATAATAGAGATGGAAGCCGGGGAAGGAGGGGCAGAACGCGTCCAGGCGGGTTTGCAGGCCGCCCGCGTCCAGGTGGGGCGGGCCAGCCGTTCCGGAACCAGCGCCAGACCATGCCCGTCGCAGGCTGCGCGCAGGACCGAGTTGATCGTGTTGAAGGTCGTCTGGCCCGACACCTTGACCTGGATGTCCTTGCCTTCGTCGTCCTCGAACTCCCAGGCGTAAAGCGCGCCGTGGTTCGACAGCAGCAGGTTGATGCAGGCGTGTTCGGTCAGCTCTCCGGGCTCGTCCGGCAGGCCAGGGGCCTTGAAATCGGGGGGGCGCCGACGCAGATCATGCGCTCATCGGGGCCGATGCGCATCGCGATCATCCCCTCGGCCACCTGGTCGCCATAGCGTACGCCCGCGTCGCAATGCGCCTGGGCGAGGTCGGTGTATTCGTATTCCATCACCAGTTCGACGTTCACCGACGGGTATTTCTTCAGCACTGGTGACAGTTTCGGCCAGAGGATCGACTCGATGGCGTATTCCGCCGCGACGATGCGCAGGGTGCCCGTGGGCTCGTTCCGGGTTTCGTTGAGCGCCGATTGCGACACGCTCAGCCGCGCGGCGGCGCGGGTGCAACTGCGCTCTTCCGCGACGGCGGCAAAGGCGATCAGGTCGTTGATTTTCTCGCGGATCATGAGGGAGTCCGGTGTTTGTGTGTCGAAGTTCACGGGATCCCCCTCATGATATATGCACCCCGTTCATGGGGGCGATGGAGTGTGCAGGCCTATTTCGACAGCCGGATCATCCGGTCGTCCGAGGCCCCGTCGCGACGCGGCGAGCGGTTGCTGGTGATGGCAAAGACCTGGTCGCCGACCACGACGACATCGCGGATACGCTGATCGACCGGGTAGGCGCGCGCCGTGCCGCCCTCTGGCGAGACCGCAACGATCCCTCCGGCCCGAAGACCGGCCAGCAGCAGGCGTTCCCCGTCCCAGGTCAGGCCCGAGGGTGCCCAGGTGTTGCGCCCGGAATGGACCAGCGGGCCTTGCATTCCCTCGCGGCCTTCGTCGCCCTGGATCACCGGCCAGCCGTAGTTCTGGCCGGCGTCGATCCGGCTGACCTCGTCATGGCAGGATTGCCCGTGTTCGGCGGCATAAAGTTGACCGTCTGCGCCCCAGGCGAGCCCCTGCGGATTGCGATGTCCCAGCGAATAGACCGGCGAGCCGGGAAAGGGATTGTTTGCCGGGTTTTCTCCATCCAGCGTCAGGCGCAGGATCTTGCCCGCCAGGCTGTCCATGTCCTGCGGGCGCTGGCGGTTCTCTGTCCAGCCCGTCGTGACATAGAGCATCCCTCCGGGCCGAAGGCCACGCGCCCGCCGTTGTACAGCGGATGGCCGGGGATATCGTCCAGCAGCACGCGCGTCTCGCGCCACCTGTCGCCGTCGCGCACGACCTCGATCACCCGGTTTGACCGCGCCTCCGGCGTGCCGGTGTGGTGATAGAGAAACGCCCGTCCGGTTTCCTCAAAGTCCGGACGCAATGCCAGCCCCATCAGGCCACCGCCGCGATCGTCCAGGATCGGCGCGCTGGTGATGACCGGCAGGCGGGCAAAGCGTGTCCCGTCGAACAGGCCCAGCATGCCCGCCTTTTCGGTGATGTAGAATATCCCGCCGTGCGCTTCGATGTCCCAGGGGTAATCGAGCCCCTCCAGCACGGTGTCCGAGACACTGGCGGCCAGCGGAAACAGCGTGGCCCCGATGAGGCCCGCGCAGCAGAGCGCGTGTCTTATTCGCCATATTCGGCATCCGTCACATGGTCGCCCCAGGTCACGGCCAGGCCATCGTCAACGCCGTGGCGCGGCTGACCGGGCGGCGGATCCGCAGCCTGCCGCTCGCGAAACATGATTTCGCCTGGTTCATGAGGGGGGGGCGGGAAACCGCCCATTTCATTCATGAGCGCGGCTCATGGGCGACAGGAAAATCATGTGCATTCTTTCCTGCAGGCAAGGCGTTATATCCGGAGCATCGAAAGGGAGCACGAACAATGCACCGGATCATCATCGCCGCCCTGCTGGCCATGCTGCCGCTGGACCTCGTGCTGTCGGACTACCACGGCATCGAGAAGGTGGCCGACCTGGGCCGCAGGCTCGACGCGTCCGATGCTCTGCCCAGCTATGAACCCAAGGCGGGCGACATCACCCAATACGCGCCTAGGAAGAACCTGGCCATCTTCACCGCACCCCTTTCGGACTCTCGCGGGTTGGTGCGGCTGGGACAGTTCGACGGCGCGTTCGACGCCCTGAAACACCCGGGCAAGATCGCCGTGCGGATCGAAGCCGACGACTGATCCATCCCTGAACATCGAAATTGCCCGAACCGGACGGCCATGCGCCGCGCCGCAGGGGTGCTGTCATGCAAAGGAAACAGGCAATGACTGACAAAATCACCGGCAAAGGCCTGGTCATCATCGGCGCCTCCAGTGGCATGGGTGAGGCCACTGCCCGCGTCCTGGCCGCCAAGGGCGCCAAGCTTGTCCTGGGCGCGCGCCGCAAGGACCGCCACGACGCAATCGTCGCCGACATCAAGGCCGCGGGTGGCGAGGCCATCGCCGTCGAGACCGACGTGACCCGGCTTGAGGACATGCAGGCGCTGGTCAAGGCGGCGGTCGACAGCTTTGGCCGGATCGACGGCTGTTCAACAACGCGGGCCTGATGCCGCTGTCGACGATCGAGGCGCAGAAGGTCATTGAGCGGAACCAGATGATCGACGTGAACCTTAAGGGCACGCTTTATGGTGTGTCCGCCGCGCTGCCCTGCATGGCCTCTGTCTATGGCCATATCACCATTGCCACAGGCGCGGTTTGCTGTGCGATGGAACACGCGGTCCGGTCGCTGTCCCAAGGGCTGTGGCAAGAGGTCAAGCCGCACAACATCCGGGTGATGGTGATCCCCCCGGGGCTCGACGCATTCGTGCCAGACATCGCGGTGCTCGCATCGACCATGTCGGACTTGGTGGCCTTTGCCATCTCGCAACCGGCGAACGTGGACGTGAACGAAATCCTGTTCCGCCCCACCGTTCAGCCGCAAAAAGCGGAACAGACCTTTCGGGCAGGCCCGGGGTGCGCAGGCGTGCGCCCCGGGTTCCCTTGTCCGGTTGCGGTTTAACCGAATGACAACGGTCTTCGCGCATCGTCTCTTCCGTCCGCCCCGGACCCGTCCGGGGGCACGTCAGGAAAGGTCGCGACGCATGTCCTACTCGCTTCAATACCAGGTGCTGAACTTCGCCCTGCTGTCCGCGAACTTCTTTTCCGAAAACCAGACCCTGCTGCTCAGCGATGTCGGCACCACCTCCAGCCCCGCCACGCTGGAGGACAATGACGGCAAGCTTTACGTGGGCGAGCAGATGACGCTGGATGGCCGCACCGTGGAAATGATGGGATCGGGCACGGCACAGCCTGGTGTCGATCTGTTGGGGTTGATTGTCCCGACCGGCACATCGGTCGATGTCCTGGTGATGAAGGACACCGAGACCGGGGAAAAACTGCTGGTCTACCCCGAGGGTCCGCCGAACCTGCTGTCGTCAATCGCCGTGGTCCTGTCGGTTGACCAGACCGGCTACGACCTGAACGTGACCGGGACGATCTGCTTTTGCCCCGACACACATATCCTGACACCACGCGGGCCGGTTCCGGTGCAGGATCTTGGGCCCGGGGCCAAGGTGCTGGACTACAGGGGGGCGGTCGGGACGGTCGCAACGACCCTGCGCTCCCGTCACCTGTCGCCCGCCGCCGGGCAGCAGCCGGTGGTGATCGAACCGGGCGCCTTCGGCGAGGGGCTGCCGCATCGCCGGATCAAGGTCTCACCCCAGCACCGTATCTGCATTCCCGGCACTGATCCGCACGGGCCGGAGCCGTTGCTTGGCCCGGCCAAGGGGTTCACCGGCCTGCCGCAGGTACGTCTTCGACAGGCGGACCGTCCCGTGACCTACATCCACGTGGTAACGGAACAGCATATGTTGCTGGTCGCAGAGGGCATCCCGGCGGAATCCATGCTGATCGGGGAACGCAGCCTGCGCACGCTGGACAAGGCGGATCGGCGCAAGCTGTCGCGCGCGCTGGGGGTCGAGGAAGCGGCGCTGGAACAGCACCCGGCGGCGCAGCCCTGCGGTCGGGCGCTTGGTGTCCGCGAGGCGCGCGCCCTGGTCGAGGCCTGGCGCATTCGGGCCCGCGACACCGGAGAGAGGGCCTGGCCGTGCCACCAGCAGCCGCCGCTGCGTGCTGCAAGCTAGACCTACAAGTCTCCTATCGCGCCTCTCGTTGGAAGGTTACGCTGGTCTCCTGGGTGGGGTCTGTCCAGGTAAGGCGCGTGGGGCCTTGCAACGACAGGCTATTCCCCTGCCGGTCGCGGAACACGTCCTCGTCCACCCTGCGAAAGGTTACCGGGATCGAGGAATAACTGTGCCTTTGCAGCGTGATGAGGTCCGGCGTGACCATCTGAATGGTCACCACCAGGCGGCGCCCTTCGGGCGATTCCGCCGCATATTGGCCGCTGACCAGAACCTCTTGCGGCTCTTCGAAAGGGGCCGGTGCGACGGGCAGCGGCTCTGCCGGCAAAGCCGTCGGTGCAAGCTGTGACAGGACTGCGCCGATAAGCGCGGCAGTCAGGCATGGACGCATCTGGGGAAACCTCTGCGGCTTTGGGCGATGCCCTTGAAGGGTGCCTGCAGCCTAGACCCCGCCTGCGCGCGTAGGCATGGGGCTAATCCCCCATTCACACGCCCGTCTTGGGGCCTAGCCGCCTTCGGCGCGAAACCCGTCGTCCGCCCGCCGCAGCTCACCCGGGCTGGTCCGCCCGTCGCGATTGGCATCCACCCTGCGAAAGGCAAGGCGATAGGCGCCGAAATTGCGGATCGTAATTGCCGTCGACTGGCCCGAGGCCGCCATGAGACGAACAAAGACGCGGAACTCGGCAAAGCTCAGAAAACCGTCCCTGTCGGCATCGGCCCGGACAAAGGCATCCACCTCGCCCTGGCTGACCGGACCAGCGCCCGGGACCACTGTCTGCGCGCAGACCGGCAGCGCGGACAGGAGAAAGATGGTCAGTAGGGCGGATGCCAGGCCGTGTCTCATGATCGTGCCTCCGGTAGTATGTCCAGCGTAAAGGCCGTGCCCTTGCCGACTCGCGACCGTGCCCGCAGGACAAGCCCGTTCTGCTGCGCCAGCTGGTGGCAGATGGCCAGCCCCAGCCCGTGCCCCTTGCTGTCGGTGCCGCTCTGCCAGGCCTTCATGTTTCTTGCCAACACATCCTCGGTCATGCCCGGACCGCTGTCCAGAACCTGCAGCGCCAGATTGTCCCCCTGCCGCCGAACACCCACAAGAACGGCCCCTCCATGTGTATACTTGACCGCGTTCGACACGAGGTTCGACAGGATGCGCATCAGGTGCAGCGCGGGAACCCGCACCTCCTCCGTGCTGGGCACGATCCGCAGGTCCAGTCCCTTGGCCCGGGCCTCGTCCCGAAACATCTGGCCGACCGCCTCCTGCACCAGTGACAGGGGGTAGGGGGCGGTTTCATCTTCTGCCTCTGCCCGGACCTCGTCGCGGGCCACGTCCAGCTGTCCGCCGGTCAGTGTCTGGATATAGTCAAAGGCCTCGCGCAGGTGATCGCGCGTGTCCTGGGGGGCCTCCCGGGCCATGCGCTCGATCGAGAGGCGCAGTGCGCTCAGCGGTTGGCGAATGTCATGCGACATGCTGGCCATCTGCATCCGGCGGCTGTCCGCAAGGTCCCGCATGCGGGCATAATTCCGTTCCGCCTCCAGCAGGTCGCGCATGGCCCCGGCCTCTTTGCGGACGGCCTCCATTTCGCGGGCCAGGGCCGCGGCGTGGGCGCGGCGCATGTCGATCAGTCCGGCGGAGAGGCCGGCCATGATCCCCAGCGCCAGCGTCGCGTAGGTGCCCTTGATCGTCCATGGGATCGACAGCCCCCCGGCCTGGCTGCGCGCCAGGGCTAGGGCAGTGACACCGCCGAGTCCGATCAGCGCGATCAGAGGGATCAGCCGCAGGATCGGGCGCATCCTGTCGCCTGCGCCCTCCCATTGGAAGACGGCAAAGACCTGCGCGACCAGCATCGCGGCCAACAGCACGTAGGCCAGCGGCGCCATGATCTCGGGCGGTGCGAAGGGAACGGCGAGGATTGCGGCCAGCGCGGCCAGGGCTCCGGACCCCAGCCCCCACCGGACGGCGGGCTCCGAACCGGGCAGACGCAGGGACAGGAGGGCGGCCAGGAACCCCAGCGCGGTGATCCCCAGCAGCAGGACCAGTCCGACAGGCAGATGCAGGTCCGGGCGCGCGGGGTAGAGCCAGCGAAACAGGAAGCTGTCGAGATAGGCGACAAAGACCAGACCCAGCAGCAGAAGTCCGGCGTAGGCAAATCCCGTCCCCGCCCGCATCATGGCGCTGAACACCGCGAAAATGGCGAGGCAGGACAGGAGAAAGGCATAGAACCCGGCCAGCGACAGCCCGCTGGCAAATCCCTTGGCTCTTGCATAGGCGCCCCGTTCCAGACTGAGGTCCAGCGCCTCTACCGTGCCGTGGACCATGCGTACCAGCAGCAGCGCGCGCTCTTGCGGGCGCAGCTCGAAGGGGCGGCTGACAACCCGGGTGACGGTGTAATCCCCGGGGGCAAAGGGCTTGCGGATGTCATGCGCCAGCAATTGGTCCGTCTCGGCCCCCAGCCGCACCAGCACAACGTCCAGCGCGATCAATCCGTATATGTCCGAGGCCAGCACCCAGTCGTCTGGCGGCCGCCCGTCCGCTGGGGCGCCGTTCTGGACTTCGACGACGGCCCAGAGCGGTTGGTAGGGCCGCAGCTTTGCGACGGTCTCGGCAAAGGAGGACGACAGGTGGCCCGCCGCATGGCGATCCGCAAGGCTGGCCAGCGTGTCGCCCGTCGCGGGGGCAAAGCGCATCTTGTCCCCGATCTCGACGCCGGGTGTCTCTGGGTCCAGGACCAGCGTCGGCGGCGCCTCTGCGCACAGCGGCGGGGCCAGGATCAAAAGCATCGAACAGGCCAGGAAAAGTGCTAAGACTGACCGCACGTTGTCCTCTCCCTGCGCCCCAAGCGGAGCATACGAATGTCAGAGCCCCGTTTCCAAGCCGTTGTAGCGGACGATCACGCGATTGTCCGGTCCGGCCTGCGCGCCGCACTGGAAAGCCCCGGCCTTGTCGAGCCGGCAGGCATCAAGGTGGTGGCCGAGGCCGCCGACGGGCTCAGCGCCATCGCCGCGATCCGGCAGCACCGGCCGTCGCTGTTGCTGCTGGACGTGCAGATGCCGCTGGCGGGTGGGCTGGAGGTCCTGATCGAGGCGCGGCGCTGGTCGCCTGAAACACGCGTCGTCGTGCTGAGCGGGGTCACGTCGCCGGGCAAGATCGGGGAACTGGTCTCTTGCGGCGTCGACGGGCTGTTTGCCAAGGGCGAGGACAACGATGAACTCTTTGGCGCCTTGCCCGGCATCCTGAGGGGCAGGCGTCACGTCTCCGAGGTGTTCCGCAGGATGCTGGAAGAGGCGCCGGAGGTTCCGGACTTGTCGGAACGCGAGCGGCAGGTGCTGAACCTGGTCGTGGCCGGACGATCGAACAAGGAAATCGCCCAGATCCTGGGGATCAGCGCCAAGACCGTCGACCGCCACCGGACCAACCTGATGCAGAAACTGGACGTGCATTCGGTGGCCCAGTTGATCGCTTACGCGTTGCGCGAAGGACTGATCGCGCCGACGTCGGGGCTTTAGGCGGCGTCATTGTCTTGCGGTGTGCACCGGGCCGGTGTTCCATCGGTGCGGATGGATTGGGGGATCTACCCCATCCTGCGTGGGCACGCATCGATTTAGCCTGACCGCAACACCGGCAAGACCGGCCCTTGATTTGACGGAGAGATTCGATGCCTGGCCAAGTTTCCCAACTGGACGACAATGTGCAGAACACGCGGCTGGCCGCGCAGACGGCCCTGGATGCGGTCAACGGCGCAATCGACGCGCTGACTCTGCTCAAGGATGTCTTCGAGGTTCTCGAGGACATCGACGAGGACGCGGAAAAGCTGGAGAGCATTGCCAAGGGGCTGAAGAATGCGCTTGCGCTGATCTCCAAGGTCGGGCCACCGCTGTCGAGCGTGACCCCCTTCCTCAAGCGGGTGATCGAAAGCGTCGAGGAGCGCGCCAATGACGTTGCCAACGGCATCGACGTGGAAAGCAAGTTCGGGGACTTCAAGGACACCGTCGAGGCACTGATCAACGGGCTGGAAGGCGCAAGGGACACGCTGGAAATCACCGTGGCCGAGCTTTCGGCCATCGAGAACGGGATCGCCGATGCCGCCGACGGGATCGAGAACGCCTATTCCATTCCGACCGAGCTGCAGAACGCGATCGACCAGGCAGAGATCACGGCCGGCACCATCAACGGGGCGACCAGCGGCATCGCGGATATCGCAGAGGACATCAACGCGCTGAAGGTGCGGATCGACGGCATCCTGGGAGATTTCCCGTCCACGGCCGCCACGCTGATCGGCGTGGCCCGGGATTTCATCGACCTGATCGGCAAGGTCGATTTCCTGCAAACACCGATGGATGTGCTCAACGACGCGCTGGAACCGGTGCAATGGGCGCTGGATGCCGCAGAGGCGGTGATCGACGCGGTCATCAATCCGGTCCTGGACCCGATCCTGGACAGCCTCGGCGTCACCGACCTCTTCGACCAGATGTCGGATGCGATCAACGACCTGATCCCCGAACTCAGCCTCTTTGAGGGGATCGACCTGGACCTGGGCAATTTCGAGGTGGAATTCGGTGACCTCGTGGTGGATGCGCCCAACCTGGACGTGGCGCTGGAACCCGATGTCATGGCGCGGATGCGCGACGACGTCGACCGTCTGGCCGTCGAGGTGCGCAAGCTGATCACGCCCTTCGATCCGGTCAACCTGCTGCTGGACGACAGTGCCAACCTTGCAATCGGCTATGATGGCTTCGAGGGGCGCGATCCCAACGGGATCATCGCCGGGGGCACGAACATCTTTGCGCAGGGCGGCGATGACCTGATCTCGGGCGGGCTGGGCGATGACGTCCTGCACGGCGGGGCGGGCAACGACGTGCTGATCGGTGGCGCTGGCGACGATATCATCGACGGTGGCACCGGCACCGACGGTGTCATCCTTCAGGGCAACCTGAGCGAATTCAGCATCAAGCGCGACACGGTCACCGGCGACATTCTCGTCAGCCACACGCACGGCGCCTCCGATGCGCCGGATCTGGGCACCGACGTCATCAGCAACGTCGAGTATTTCATTTTCGAGGATCGCACGCTTCACATCGACGATTTCGACTATTTCTACGATGCCGCGAACGGCGAGACCGATGGCGACGGGATTTCCCTGCCCGGAGTCCCGACCGGGCCGTCGCGCGATTTCATGTTCGGGACCGACGGCGCCGAAAGCATCGCCGGGTACGAGCTGATGGATTACATCGCCGCACGGGACGGCAACGACTCTCTCTACGGTGGCAATGGAAGCGACTTCCTAGAAGGCGGGGCCGGGTTCGACAGGCTCGACGGCGGCGCGGACAGTGATGTCGGCTCTTACCTGGGCGAATCCGACCGGCCGCATTTCGTGTCGCTGCTGGCGCCGGGCGATCCCCGGCAGCCCTTCGTCTCCGAGGATTTCTACGTTGCGGTCGAGAACCTGACCGGCAGCGACAACGAGGATTGGCTGTGGGGGGACGATGGCGCCAACCGGTTGGACGGGCGCGGTGACGACGACGTGCTGCGCGGGCTGGGTGGCAACGATTCCCTGCTGAGTGGCAAGGGCACCGACCTGATGATCGGCGGTGCGGGCAACGACACCGTGATCGCCACCGCGGTGGATTATGAGCCGACCGATCCCTCGACCATAGGGCGCAAGCTGATCGTGGCCGGCACGGGCAATGACAGCTACATCAACGAACGCGGCAACTTCAGCAGCATTTGGTACGGCGGCGTCGACTACGCGGCCAATTTCCCGATGTTCCCGACACTGGCCGCGGTCGGACTCAGCCCGGCAGAGATCGACGCGATGCTGCCCCACCACCTGCGGGTCGACGGGGCGCAGAACCTGATCCGCAAGTACGACAGCACGGGCAACCTGATCGGCACCGACCGGATCGAGGGGTCGTTCCAGGTCTTTGGCGCCGAAGGCAACGACACCTTCATCGGCTCTGACCGGCAGGATGTCTATTTCGGGGGCGAGGGCGATGACCTCTTCGAGGGCGGTGCGCGCAACTTTCGCCCGATCTGGGACACGGCGGACCCTCAGAACAGCTTTACCGTCCACGATTTCTATGATGGCGGCGCGGGCGATGACCGGTTCCGGCCCGCGCAGGGGCGCACCAACCTGGAAGGCGGCAGCGGCGATGACACGGTCGAGATCACCCGCCAGGGCTGGTTTCTGGTCGATGGCAGCGACGACGCCGAGCCAGCCGGCAGCGCCGAGGTCGACACGCTGGACTTTTCGGGCAGCGACCTTGGCTGGGCGGTCGACCTGAGTGGCGAGTACATCGGCGACCCGCTCAAGCTGGGCTACAAGGGGGTGGCCGAAGGACATGAACCCGGCACCACGCAGCTGCCGGGGGCGACGGATTATGCCGCCTTCGACAGCCTGCAGCGGCAGCTGGGCGCACCAGGCGGCAGTTTCGATCTGTTGCTGGGAGAGTCCTATATCGAGATCAAGGGGTTCGAGGCCGTCATCGGCAGTGACCAGAACGATTTCATCGCCGGAAACGACCGGGCGAACCACCTGCGGGGCGGGCTGGGAAATGACGTGATCCTTGGCCATTCGGGCAGCGGCCTGGACGTGCTGGCCGGCGAGGACGGTGACGATACACTGATCGGCAGCAGCAGCGACGACCGTATCCTTGGCGGTGACGGCAACGACGACCTGCGCAATGCCGAAGGCGGCATAGATGTCGGCGGCAACGACCTGATGTCCGGTGGTCGCGGGGACGACATCCTGCGCCTGTTCAGCGGTCCGGGGCAGATCACCCTGTCCGGCGGGCCGGGTACGGACGTGGCGGATTTCAGCGGTTTCGACGGGCCGGTGACGCTGGATCTTTCGCAGGGCGGCAATGCCACTATCCAGACCAGCGGCGTCGAGAACCTGCGCGGCAGCCAGCATGGCGACAATTTGACGGGCAACCACCTGGGCAACAATCTCAACGGCCAGGCGGGCAATGACCTGATCGACGGAGGGCTGGGCAACGACGTGCTCTTTGCTGGCGAGGGGCTGGATTCCCTGCGCGGCGGCAGTGGCAACGACCTGCTGGTGGTCGGCATGGGCGGCGGCGACATGCAGGGCGGCGCCGGGATCGACACCGCCAGCTTTGGCCCCAACCAGACCGGCGAATTGTCGGACGGAACGCCTGACTGGCAGCCCGTCCAGACGCCTGGCCAGGCCGCGATCCATCTGCGCGACGGGATCGGGGGCTTTCGAGACCTGTCGACCGGGGTCGCCTACAGCTATACCTTCGGCGGGATCGAGAATGTCTCGGGGTCGCTTTCGGACGACCGTCTGACCGGCGATGATGCCCGCAACCAGCTGAGCGGCGATGCGGGTGACGACCTGCTGGTGGGTCTTGGCGGCAACGACACACTGTCGGGCGGCGACGGCAATGACCACCTGGTCGACGGGATCGACACGCCGGCCTTTGCCATGAACGCCGATGGAACGCGCGACCAGATGCTGCGGCTGCAGGGGTATGACGACATGCCCGGCGGCTCCTTCACCGTGGACATGACGTTCCGCGCGACAGAAGCGCCGGGGAGCATGCAGACCTCGTTCCTGTCCTACGCCGTGCCGGGCAGCACCAATGAACTGCTGCTTATCGGAACACCCACAGGCGGGATGGAGCTTTGGATCAATGGCCGGCACTACGTGACAAATGTTCCGCTGGCCGGTCTCTTTGACGGCCAGGCGCATCGCATCACCCTGTCCGTCACCCCGGACTCCGGCGGCAATGCCTCCTTCAGCTTCTACTATGATGGCGAAAGCGTCTATTCCAACGTGATCGTCGGATCGACCATCGGCGGGCTGACCGCCGGGGGCACGCTGATCATCGGGCAGGAACAGGACCAGGTGAACGGCGCCTTCGACAGCAACCAGGTGCTGCGAGGCGAAGTCGGCGAAGTCCGGGTCTGGAACCGGGCGTTGGGCGCGTCGGAAGTGGCGCAAAAGGCACTGTCGCCGGTGGATCCCGCGACGGAGCCGGGGCTGGTGACGCTTTGGGTGCCCGATCCCGCAACCGGACGGATGGAGGATGCGATGGGCGGCGATCCCCTGTTGGCGGAAACCATCAGCGGCGTCGGTCCCGTCCCCGTGATCGTGGCGCAGGCGGGCGGCGGCAACGACGTGATGAACGGCGGCGCGGGCAACGACACGCTCGAGGGCGGCGCGGGCGACGATGACCTGACCGGCGGCGCGGGGGACGACAGCCTGGTCGGCGGCATGGGCGAGGACACGGCGAGCTTTGCCGGAGATGACGCGGTTACGGTCGACCTGCGCATCTCGGGTCCGCAGGACACCGGGCGCGGAATGGATGTTCTTCTGGGCATCGAACACCTGACCAGTGCGGGCGGCAATGACCGGCTGTTCGGGAACGCGCTGGGCAACGGCCTGAATGCAGGTGACGGCAACGACATCCTGAACGGGATGGAGGGCGACGACACATTGAACGGCGGGTCCGGGGCCGATTGGCTGGTGGGCAATACGGGGATGGACATGGCCTCTTACGACGGGGCGGCGGCCGGGCTGATTGCCGATCTTGCCAATGCCGTGCTGAACACGGGTGAGGCGCGTGGCGATACCTACATCGGGATCGAGAGCCTTGAAGGCTCTGCCCATTCCGACAGCCTGCGCGGCGACGCCGGCGCCAACCTGTTGTCGGGTCTGGCCGGGAACGACACGCTGGTGGGCCGGGGCGGCAACGACACGCTGATGGGCGGGCAGGGCGCCGACTGGTTGATCGGCAGCACCGGGACAGACGCGGCCAGCTACGCCAATGCCGCCGGGTCCGTGATCGCCGACCTTGGCAATGCCGGGTTGAACACGGGCGAGGCCGCGGGGGACAGCTATCTCGACGTGGAAGACCTGATCGGTAGCGCCTACGGCGACAGCCTGCGCGGCGATGGCGCGTCGAACCTGCTGTCCGGCCTGGCCGGGGCCGATACGCTGATCGGCTATGATGGCGACGACTCCCTTGCCGGCGACGCGGGGGGGGACCGGCTGATCGGCGGAGCGGGGTCCGATACGGCGGTCTACGCATCGGCGGGCGGAGGCCTGATCGCCGACCTCGTCGATCCGACGCTGAACACGGGCGACGCGCGTGGCGATACCTACCTGTCGGTCGAGAACCTGCTGGGGTCTGCCTTTGGGGACGTGCTGCGGGGCAACCACCTGGGCAATGTCATCGAGGGCGGCGCGGGCGGTGACGTGCTGATCGGGCGTCAGGGCGCCGACACGATGTCCGGCGGCGACGGTGACGACGTCCTGCGCGGTGACGGCGGGGCCGATGTGCTGGACGGGGGCGCGGGCGAAGACCTGCTGATCGGCGGCCCGGGCACCGATCTCCTGACCGGGGGCGCGGATGCGGATGTCTTCTTGTTCGCCTCTGCCGCCGAGGCCGGGCTGGGCACCGCTCGGGACCAGATCCTGGATTTCGAACAGGGGCTGGACGTGATCAACCTGGCCGGCGTTGTGCCGGGTGCCTTCAGCTTTCGCGGGACGGATGGTTTCACCGGCACCGGCGCGCCGGAACTGCAGCTGATCGAGACGGCAGGCGGCGGAACCGTGGTTCAGTTCGATACCGATGGCGATGGCAGCGCCGACGGCGGTATCCGGGTGGTCGGCGTCAGCGGCCTGACCGCCGACGACTTTATCCTGTAGGGATCGGGGTGATGCGCCGGGCCAGCCACGGGCGGCTCGGCGCCGTTTCCGTTCACCGCAGCATCAGGTCCGGCAGGAACAGCGTGACCTGTGGGAACGACAGCAATAGGATCAGGACAACGATCTCCATCGCCAGGAAAGGCAGGATGCCGCGAAAGATCGTTCCCAGCGGAACGCGGGTCTGCGAGGCGGCGACATAGGCATTCAGCCCCAAGGGCGGCGTCAGCAGTCCGATCTCGACCGTCTTGGTCACGACGATCCCGAACCAGACCGGGTCATAGCCAAGCGCCATGGCCGTGGGAAAGGCCAGGGGCATCGCCAGCGACAGGATCGCCAGCTGGTCCATGAACATGCCCATAACCAGCAGCACGAGGATGATGAACCCCATGATTACCTCGCGCGGCATCTCGGTGACGGCCACGAACTCCAGCATGCTGTGGGTAATGCGGGTAAAGGCGAGGTAGTTGGAGAAGATCGCCGAACAGGCGACGATGGCCACGATCATCACCGTCGCGCGGATCGAACTGCTGATGGAATTGTTAAACTGGACAAAGCTCAGCGTGCGTTGCGCCAGCACGATCAGCAGCGACCCCATGACCCCCAGCGCCGCCGCCTCGGAGGGCGAGGCGATGCCGCCGTAGATCGCGCCGATCACCGCCACCATGAGCAGAACCATCGGGATCACATGACGGCTTTCCTTGACCGCGGTTTTCAGGACGAAGGGATCGCCCTTGGGCGCCTGGTCGGTCGTTTCGGCAATGATCTTGATGACCACGGCCAGGCCGGTGGCGGTCAGAAGCCCCGGAATGATCCCGGCAATGAACAGCTTGCCGATCGAGGTCTCGGTCAACACGCCGTAGACCACCAGCACGATCGAGGGCGGCACCACCACGGCGAGCGTACCGCCGACGCTGACCACCGCGGCCGCGAGCCGATCCGAATACCTGTGCGCCCGCATCTGCGGAAAGGCTGAGGCGGACATCGCCGCAGTCGAGGCAGTGGAGCTGCCGACAAGGGCGGCGAGGATGACCGATGCGGCCACGGTGGCCATGGCCAGCCCACCCTTGACGTGGCCGATCCAGGCCTGACAGGCGATGATGGCCCGCCGGGTGACATCCCCCGCCGTCAGCAGTTCGGCCATGAGAATGAACAGCGGGATGGCGACCAGGATGAAGGAGGCGGAGGTATCGAAGAATGTCCGCTCCAGCACCGCAAGGGCCGGGCGCGGTCCCAGTTGGGCCGCAAGGCCAATGGTCCCGGAAATCCCCATGGCAAAAGCGATGGGAACGCGAAACGTCATCAAGACAGCCAAAACGACAAGTATGGCAAGAAAGGTCAGCATAAGTGGCCTGTGCGCGTTAGAGTGAAAGACAGTCGCCGCAGGCGGCTGTCTTCATGTCCGTTTAGATGTCGGATTACTGGCTGGTCTGGGCCGCGTAGGCATCGAGAACGGCCTGAGCATTGTCGCTCTTGATCCGCTCGACCCAGTCCAGGCTGACCGCACTCAGCGCATCTTTCACGGCAGTCAGTTCCTCGTCCGTGAACTCGTAGGTGTCGATGCCTTCGGCCTTCCACTCTTCGATCAACTCGGACACCGAGGCATCCTGTGCCTGCGCCACGTGCAGGGCGCTCTCATCGCCAAGACGTAGCAGCTCGGCCTGTGTCCCTTCGGGCAGCCCGTCGAACAGGTCGCTGCGGATCACCATGACAAAGCTGTAGCCGCCGAACGACCCGTTGGTCGAAATATGGCTGACGACCTCGTTCAGCTTGTAGCCGGGCACCGAGGCCAGCGGGAAGAGAACGGCATCAAGACGGCCACGTTCCACCGCGGTATAGACTTCCGGTCCGGGGATCGAGATTCCGACGCCACCCAGCGCGCGGGCGGTCATCGCCTGCGTCGACCCCGAGGTGCGGATATCCTGCGCGTCCCAGTCGGCGGGTTGACCCAGGCGCGCCTTGGCCAGAACCTGGTAGGGCGGCAGCACAAAACCGAAGATCGGCGTCACACCCGCGGCAAGGATTTCTTCGCGCAGCGGTCCGTCCTTGAGCATGGCCTGCAGGGCCTTGGTGCCCTGTTCGGCGGTGGTATAGAATCCCGGCAGAGCGACGACAGAGTTCAGCGGCAGAACATCGGCGTGGTACGGCGTGCCCAGCAGCGCAGCATCAAGGATGCCGTTGTTCACCGCATCGAGCTGTGCCTTGGACTTGGCGGCCTGCTGCGAGGGAAAGTGCTGGAAGGTGATCGCGCCGTCGGTGGCCTCTTCGACCGCGGCCATCCACTTGGTCGTGCCCTCGACGGACACGATGTGGCTGGTCGACTGGAAATCGCCAAGCCGCAGGGTTTCCGCCTGGCCAGCCGTGGCAAAGGTCAAAGCGGCGGTCACGGCCGCAAGGCAAGTGGTCATCAATTTCATCGGTTTCTCCTCCCGTTTGAACTGAATTCAGGTCACTGCAAGATCGCGCTTCAACAGCGCGTCATGCAGCAGCCGCAGGGCCAGAACGCCACATCCCAGGGGGATGGAGGCATAGGCCCACCCGAGCGGCCAATCGACCACCCCGTATTCCACGTCCCCGTGGACGATGGCTTCGAGGGCGAATTTTCCGGACATTGCCGTCACCGCGACGAAGAACGCCGCGGGCAACAACAAGCGAAGTTTGGAAATCACCACGCCGATCGGACCGGGAAGGCGTTCGGGAGTGAATTCCAGTGCCAGATGGCCGCCATCGCGGAAAACCCGCGACAGCGACAGGGTTGCAAGCGCCGGCATCAGGTACAGTTCGGTCAGTTCAAACTGGATCTGGACCGGGCGGTTCGCGAACAAGCGCAAGAGGATGTCCGCGTTGATCAGACCCGCGACGGCGACAAGGCTCAGACAGCCCGCCAGGTGCAGGACGTCTTCTATCTTGCTCAGAACTTTATCAAGCATCGGCCATGCCTCCCTTGCCGTTGCGGTATTCCGATCTTAGCGCTTGGGCAGTTCGACGATCGCCGAACCCATGGCCGACAGTTCGCCGTCCTGCTGTTCCGCGCGCTGCTGAATTTCCAGCAGGTAACGGCCGTTTTCCTCGAATTTCCGGATCACGGTGCCGTGGATCAGGATGATGTCACCCTCGGGGTTGTGCCGGCGGACCTGGCACTTGGCCTGGCGCAGGAAACCGTCGTCGCCCATCCAGTTGGTGACCTGGTGGGTCAGCCAGGAGGTGCGCTCGGGGCCGTAGTCATAGGCACCGGGGGCGCCGACCTCCAGGGCGAATTCCTCTTCCCAGTGAACACGCTCGGGGCAGTCCGGAATGCCGAATTTGTTCTTGGGTCCGGCGCTGGGGTGCTTCTGCTGTAGCTGCCATGCCAGCTTGTTGGCGCGGATATACAGACCGCCCCAGCCTTGGGCGTAGGCGATGAAGCCGGTGGCCGTCATCGGACCCTTGACCATGGTGGGCAGCTCTTCACCCTCGGCCACGTCGTCCCAGTAGCGGGTTTCGGCGCCGCGGACCGTCTCCTGCTCGTAGTACTTGTAGTATTCCTGCAGCTCTTCCTCGGTCCAGACACGGCGGCCTTTTTCCTTGGCCTCGGTGTACTTGGTGCCGTTCTCGCGCGCCTGGTCGCGGTCGGTGCGGAAGCACCAGCTGTCAGCATCGGCCACAAGGTCGCCGGTCGCGGCGTCGTAGAAATCGACGTGATAGATCTGCTGCACGGCGCGGCCCGCGAACCGGGTGTCATGCTCGACCAGGTCCTTGAGCACCGCCTCGGTGCGGAATTCCATGTTGCGGGTGATCGTCTTGTGCCAGTTCCAGTTGGCACCCGACCACATCGCGTGAACACCCGGCAGACCGCCGACATAGCCCGAGATGATCCGGTTGGTCGCGAAGAGGAAAGAGGGCAGGGCAATCACGTCGCCGTATTTCGTGCCCTTGGCGTAGTTCGGGTCGCACCACAGCGGGTTGTCGTCGCCGATGCCATGCGCGTAGTGGCGAATGTTGTCGCGGGTCGCCTCATAGCACCAGGGTTCGACCGTCTTCTCGATCTTCACGCCGATGCGCTGGCGCAGGTCGTCCAGCCCTTCCTGCGTGATCTTCGGGAATTTCTTGTGTGTCATGTCGTTCATCTACGTCTTCTCCTCAGAACGTCTGTCGGGTCGCGCGCGGGTTATTCCGCGGCTTCGAATTTCTTGGCTTCCTGATCGCGCAGGATCTTGCGGTTGACCTTGTCCGCCGGGGTTTTCGGCAGTTCGCTGACGAACTCGATCTGGCGGGGGTATTCGTGACGGGCGAGGCGGGCGCGAACGTGGTTCTGGATGTCCTCGACGAGGCCGTCGGTCTCTTCCGCCTTGAGAATGATGTAGGCCTTGACCACGAGGCCGCGCACCGCGTCCGGCGCGCCGATTACGCCGCATTCCGCCACCGCCGGGTGGCTGAGAACCGCGTCCTCGACCTCGACCGCGCCGATGGTCCAGCCGGCCGAGATGATGACGTCGTCCGCGCGGCCGCCGTGGTAGAAATAGCCATCCTCGTCCACGCGGCCGAGGTCCTTTGTCGGGAACCATTCGCCGCGCTTCCTGACCATCAGCTCGCCGGTTTCTCCGGGGTCCGCCGGGCTGCCGTCGGCGCGTTGCACTTCGACCTCGACGCCGGGAACGGCCTTGCCCATCGCGCCATCGCGCACTTCCAGGTCGTCGGCGCCGGGATAGTTGGCGATGATGACACCGATCTCGGTCGTGCCGTACATCGACCGCACCTTGGTCCCGAAGACCCGTTGGACGTAATGCGCGGTTTCCGAGTCGATGGGCTCTCCGGTGAAGGACAGCTTGTCGAAACTGTATGTGTAATTCTCGGCCTCGCCGGAGTTGCGCATCATCCGGTAATGCGTGGCCGCAGCGGTCAGGTTGGTGATCTTGAAGTCCTGCAGTGCCTTCAACAGGCGGACGGGATCGAACTTGCCGCTGAAGGTGCCCGTAGAAACACCCATTGCCAGCGGCGCCAACGTCCCGTGCCACAATCCGTGGCCCCAGGCCGGGGAGGAAGGACAGAAAAAGCGGTCGCCGGGACGGATGCCCGTGGCATAAAGCGCGGCCACCATCAGCGTGACGATGGACTGGTGATTGTGCTGCACCGCCGCCGGCAGGGCACGGGTCGTGCCCGAGGTGTATTGCAGAACCGCCAGGTCGCGGCCCGTTGTGTCCCAGTCAAAGGTTGCGGGCAGATCATTCAGCCCGTCCAGGAACTCCTGGTCGACGACGATGACATTCTTGGCGCCGCCTTCAACCGCTTCCGGGGCTTTCTCGGCATTGGTGAAAAAGACCTCGGGCTTGCAGTCGCCGACCCGCAGACGGATGCCGTCCGGCCCGAAAAGCGAGAACATCGGCACCGCAACCGCACCGGCCTTGATGACGCCGAAGAGCGCGCAATAGAAGGCCAGCGAGGGGTCGATCATCACCGCGACGCGGTCGCCCTTGCCAATGCCCTTTGCCGTCAGGAAATGCGCGATCTGCGACGAGCGGCGCGAGATTTCCTCGAAGCTGATGACCTCGTCGCGGCCATCCGCATGGGCCACCCGCAGCGCCACGTTGTCCCCGTCGACATGGCGGTCGATGCACTCGTGGGCGATGTTGAACCGCTCCCGTGTGCCGTCGAATAGCTCCCACAGGCGGTCCTTCGAATAGTGTTTCTTGGCGTCTTCGTACGACGTGAATTCCGTCAGGCGGGTCATTCCTGTCTGCCTCCCAAGGTCTCGTGTGCGGATCGACACGAGGTGTCCGTCCGGTTCGTTGACAACGGTAGGGATTGCAGTCATCTATTGTCAATACGCTGTTATTATTGTATATGAGCAATGAAAATCGGTGGTTCGGAGAGGTAGGCATGACCAGTGAACAGGCGGGATCGACGGCGAAACGGCAGGTGCCGGCAGTCACCAGGGCCCTTGCAATATTGAGGTTTCTGGCCCGGTCGCCGGAACCGGTGGGGGTCAACCCGATGGCGCGCGAGCTGGATCTGGTGCCCAGCACCTGCCTGCACATCCTGCGTGTCCTGCAGGACGAGGGGATGGTGGATTTCGATTCGCAGACCAAGCGCTACACGATCGGAATCGGCATCCTGCCGCTGGCCCGCTCGGCGCTTCAGCGCAACAGTTTCTCGACCCTGATCCAGCCGCAGCTGTCCGAGCTGTCGCAGAAGTTCGGCGTGACCAGCATCGCCACGCAGCTCTCGGAACCCAACCAGATGATCGTCGTGGCCCTGTCGCAATCCAGCATGCCGTTCCGGCTGCAGGTGGACCTGGGCAGCCGCTTTCCCGCGCTCATCAGCGCCACGGGGCGCCTGTTCGCCGCCTTCAACGTAGAGGATGAGCAGACCCTAAAGCAGGAATTCGACCGTCTGGTCTGGGATCATCCCCCCGCCTTCGAGGATTGGGTGCAGGAGATCCGCGAGGCGCGCGAGCGCGGCTATGCCGTCGACCAGGGCACCTATATCTCGGGCGTGACCGTCGTGGCGGTGCCCGTCTTCGGCAGCAGCGGACGCATGACGCGGTCCATCGTCGCCATCGGCATCTCCGAGCGGCTCAAGGACAAGCAGGTGCCGAAACTGACCCGGGCCATGCAGGGCATCCGGGACCACATCCAGGAATTGCAGATCGACGCGGGGAGTTGAGGCGTGACTGACACGGACACCGGGGAATGGAGGCCGCTGGAGATCAAGGGGTTCATGGCGTTGATGGGGCCCTTGCTGCGCGCGACGGATGCCGGGGACAGGGGGACATATGGCTTCCAGACCGATGACCGCCACGGCAATCATATCGGATTGGTGCATGGCGGCGTGCTGACCAGTTTGCTGGACCAGGCGATCGCCATCCTTGCCTGGAAGGCCGCCGATCGTCAGCCCACGGTCACGGTCCAGATGGACAGCCGGTTCCTGGGTGCGGCGCGGGTCGGCGACTTCCTGAAGATCAGGCCCGAGATCCGCCATGCCACCCGGTCCTTGATCTTCGTCGATGCAGAGATCCACAGCGAAACCGGGCCCGTGGCCACCGCCTCGGCCATCATGAAAATCACCTCGAAAACAGGACGCACCACATGACCGACACCCAGCCTTCCCCTTCCAGCGGACCGCTTGCCGGCATCAAGGTCCTGGATTTTTCGCGCATCCTGTCCGGTCCCTATGCCAGCATGGTGCTGGCCGACCTCGGCGCAGAGGTGATCAAGATCGAGCCGGTCGGAAAGGGCGACGAGACTCGCAACTTTCCTCCGTTCCACGGCGAGCTGAGCCATTATTACATCGCCCTGAACCGCAGCAAGAAAAGCGTCGCGCTGAACCTGAAGTCAGAGGAAGGCGTGCAGATCGCGCGCGACCTCGCCCGGCAAAGCGACATCGTGCTGGAGAATTTCCGCCCCGGCGTGATGGACCGCCTGGGCCTGGGGTACGAACAGTTGCGCCAGGACAACGCGGGCCTGATCTATTGTTCGATCTCGGGCTTCGGCGAGAACAGCCCGCTGGGTGACAAGCCCGCCTTCGACATCGTGGCGCAGGCCCTCTCCGGCGTCATGAGCGTCAACCGCGAGCCGGGACAGGCCCCGAACAAGCTGGGCGTGCCTCTGGGCGACATGGCGGGCAGCATCTTTTCGCTGTTCGGTCTGTTGGCGGCGCTGCACGAGCGCAATGTGACCGGCAAGGGGCGGCACGTCGAGGTGGCCATGCTGGACAGCCTGATCGCCTTGCAGGGATACCTGTCGCAGATCTATTTCGTCACCGGGCAAAGCCCGCAGCCTGTCGGCACGCAGCATCCCAGCATCGTACCCTACGGGTCCTTCCCGACTTCGGACGGCCATGTGATCGTGGCCTGCCTGACGGAACGGTTCTGGCACAATTTCGCACGCTGCCTGGGAGAGGACGGGTTGATCGAGGATCCCCGGTTCGCGCTCTACGACGCGCGACTGGCCAACCGCGACGCCCTGCATGAGATCATACACCGGCGGATGACCCAGGAGACGACGGACTACTGGCTGGCCCGCCTCGGCGAATATGACGTCCCCAGCGCGCCGATCCTGTCCATCGGCGACGCACTGGAACAGGCGCATGTACAGGACCGGGCTCTGGTGGAAACCGTCCGTCACCCCAGCCAGGGAGAGATGCGCCTGGTCCGTGGCCCGATAAGGTTTGACGGGGAAGGTCCCGCCGCAGCCCGCGCGCCCAGCCTGCTGGGCGAGAACACGCCGCAGGTACTGGCGGATGTGCTGGGCTACGGCCCCGAGGACATTGCCGCGCTTGCGGCGCGCGGCGTTGTCGGGTCGTGATGCCTGTCTGCTAGGGGCCGGTGGCGCGGCGAAAGGCATCGTCCCAGATGGCAAAGAGCGCCGCGCGCCGGTTACGGTCCATTGCCACCAGCAGGGCTGGCGACAGCGGAATGAACCGCCGTGCGCTGGGCGCCAGCCCATTTTCCGCGTCGTCGATGGGGCTGACCAGCCCGGCATCGGCGAGTTGTGCCTGCACGGGCGTGGACAGCAGGAAGTCCAGCAGTCGCTCGGCGGCCTCGGGCTGGCGGGCCTGCCGCGGGATCATGTAGGCGCGCGACAGGAGCAAGGTGTAATCCTCGGGCAGGATGAACCCGATCTCGGCGCTCTGATCGCCCAGAACGTAAGACCCCAGCACGTTGTAGGCCATGAGATACCGGCCCTCGGCGACGCCCCGGATGATCTCGGCGGAACAGCAGGTCGCCACCGCCTCGATCCGCGCGAACCCTTCGAGCAGAGAACCGAAACTGGTCGCTTCAAGGCTATCGGCATAGGCAAAGAGGAACCCCAGCCCCGAGGCCCCGATGTCATAGGTGGCAATGCGCCCGCGAAAGAACTCTGGCCGCGTGCGCATGGCGTCAAGCAGGGCAAAACGCGTGCGGGGCACCTCGGCCCCCGAAATCGCCGCCTTGTTGTAGACGATGACCGCCGGTTCCGTGGTGATGCCCCAAAGCTCGTTGCGCCAGCGGCGGGCCGGGGGCAGGGCGCTGGCCAGCGGTGACTGGACCTGCCGCGCGCAGGCGGCATTGACCAGCCAGACCATGTGTTGCACCGCCGAGGAAAAGACCGCATCGGCGGGCTCGCTTTCTTCACGACAACCCGCACGGCTGAGCGCGAAGAGATCGTTCGACCCCCATTGTTCATACACGATGGTCAGGTCAGGGTTCTGGTCGGCAAAGAGCCGGATCACCGGGCGCAGGATGGCGATATCGGTGGTCGAGCGCAGCAGCAGCCGGGTCTCGCCCGACCCGAACTCTGCCCTGTCCTCCATCTCTTGCGCCGCAGCCCCCGTGACGAGAAATGCAAGCGCCATAAGCCAGGGAAGAAGTGTCCTGAGGACGATCATTCCTCTGCCTCCCCCGGGGCCGCGGGCAGCACCAGTGCCGCGCGAAAGCCCTTGTCGTCGCGGGCCATCTCGACCGAACCGCCAAAGGCTGCGGCGACAGAGGTCACGATGGACAGGCCCAACCCCGTGCTGGCCTCGCCAGAGGCGCGGTCGCGGTTGAACCTGTCGCCCAGCCGTTGTGCAATTTCCGGACCGGGGCCAGGCCCGCTGTCCCGCACCCAGATCGCGGCGCTCTTGCCGGATTGGTCTGCGCCAATGGTCACCGGGGCCTTGCCATGACGCAGGGCGTTGGCCAGCAGGTTCTTGGCGGCCTCGCCCAGCGAAAAGGCATCGGCCAGGACCATGACCGGCGCATCGCTGATGTCCAGCCGCACCTCGGCGCCGGGGGCCAGGGCCTGGTGCTCGTCCCGCTCGATGATCTCCAGCGCGATCTCGCGCAGGTCGACGGGGCGGCGGGGGGCGCTGTCGGTGCGGTGGATGACCATTGCGCGGGACAAGAGCTGATCCAGCAGCTTGCTCAACGACCGGCTGCGTGCCAGCAGCCGGCCCAGCGCCCTGTCTGCTCCCTCGTTCCCGGTCTCGGCCTGCGCCGCCTCGGCCTGGACGCGGATCGCGGCGACCGGGGTACGCAACTGGTGGGCGGTGTCCGAGATCAGGTTGCGCATCGCGTCGACCTGCCGGTCGAGCCGCCCCATGAAACGATTCATCGCCCCCAGCATGACCTGTAATTCGCGGGGCAGGCGGTCGACGGGAATCGGCGTCAGGTCGTTCGGGTCGCGCAGCGCCAGATCGACCGAGATCGCCTCGAGCGGGCGCAGGGCAGAGCGGATCACGAACCAGGACATGACCAGCAACACGACGCCGGCCACGCCCATCGGCCAGAGCGCATCCCGCACCAGCCGCGCCGTCATGTCCTGCCGTGCGCGCAGGGTCTGGCCCACGATGACCTCGACCGATCCCGAATATTCCCGTTCGGCAAAGCGCCGCGTGACCTGGACAAACCGCGCCGGTTCCCCCTGCAGGGGCGCATCGAAATAGCCCGGTGCTATGCCGGCCCGACCCGGGGCCGCAATGGCCGAGGTCTCGTCCAGCCCGGTGATGAAGGTGCCGTCGGGGCCGCGCACGGCATAATAGATGCGGTCCTCGGGGGCCTGCGCCAGCAGTTCGAAGGCCGAGACGGGGAGATCGACAAAAGGTGCGCCGTTCTGGATGCGGATCGATTCCGCGATGTCGCTGGCGGCGCCCAGCAGGATGCGGTCATAGGACTGGCGCGCGGCCTGTCTGCCGTTCCACCAGGTCGAGACCGTCACCAGCAATCCGCCCAGCAGCAGGATCAGCAGCACCGCGCCCAGCACGCGGGCAACCAGGCTGCGCTGGATGCGTGCCTCAGCCATCCAGCCCGATCCGGTAGCCGACGCCGCGCTGGGTCGCGATACTGACGGGACTGTCGGCGAATTTCTTGCGCAGCCGCGCGATATACAGCTCGATCGCGTTCACGCCGACGTCGGCATCGTCGAACCCGTAGAGGGAATCGTACAGCCGGGCCTTGGACAGGTACTGCCCCTGGTGCCGGATCAGCGCGTCCAGCAGGGCCGCCTCGCGCCGGGTCAGGTCCAGGCGTTTTCCGTCCAGCGTGGCGCTGCGGTCGTTGGGCGCGTAGACCAGTGGGCCCAGCGTGATCTGCTGGGACTTGCGGTCCGCCTCGCGCCGGACCAGCGCGCGCAGTCGGGCCTCCAGCTCGCGCTGATCGAAGGGTTTGCTGAGGTAGTCATCGGCGCCCGCGTCCAGCGCCGTCACCCGGTCGTCCACATCTGCCAGCGCGGTCAGCATCAGGACCGGAGTGCGGTTGCCGCCTTGCCGGATGTCGCGCAGGTAGCCGAGGCCGGAGCCGTCAGGCAGGTTGATGTCCACGATCAGCGCGTCGTAATCCTGTACTGCGCGATAGTCGCGGGCGGCCTCGATCGTGGGGGCCAGGTCGCAGACCATGCCGGACCGGGCCAGTTGCCTGATCACGCCCTCGGCCAGATCCTCGGCGTCTTCGATCATGAGCACGCGCATCGCCGCGGCCTCCCTCTCCTGTCATTCTGTCCTATGGCTGACAGGTTCATGACAGGATCATTGGTTACACATCCACAACCCGCGGAAAAGGGCGCAGAGTCGTTCATGGCGCGGGGACCGGACCGGATGCAGAGGAGTGCGTCCGGCCAGAGTGTTGGAGGACCACATGAAATTTTCCGCAACCCGTGGCGCATTGGCCGCCTTTGTCCTGTCGTTTTCCGCCGTCGCGGCGCAGGCGCAGGAAAACCCCGAATGCATCGCCCCGGCCAACCCGGGCGGCGGCTGGGACTTTACCTGCCGCCAGGTCGGCAAGTCGATGCAGGACCTTGGCCTGATCGACAAGACCATGCAGGTCGTCAACCTCGCCGGTGGCGGCGGTGGCGTGGCCTTTGCAGAAGTGGTGAACAAGCGCAACGACGAGGATGACCTGATCGTGGCGGCCTCGACAGCGACCGCGACCCGCCTCGCGCAAGGCGCCTACCCGGGCAACACCATGGATCAGGTGCGCTGGCTGGCCACCATCGGCGCCGACTACGGCGTGATCGCCGTTTCCGCCGATAGCGAAGTCGACAGCCTGCCGGCGCTGCTGGACCAGATCAAGGCGGACCCGACCTCGGTTTCCGTGGCGGGCGGCTCGGCCGTGGGTGGCTGGGACCACCTGAAGGTCCTGATCGCAGCCAATGCCTATGGCATCAGCGACGTGCGTTCGGTCAAGTACATCGCCTTTGACGGCGGCGGCGAGGCCGTGACCCAACTGCTGGCCGGTTCGGTTCAGGCCTTCACCGGGGACATCTCCGAAGCCAAGGGCTTTGTCGACAGCGGTGACATCAAGGTCATCGCGGTCCTGTCGCCCGAGCGTCTGCCCGGCGAATTCGCCGAGTTCCCGACCGCGCGCGAGCAGGGCATCGACGCCATCGGCGCCAACTGGCGCGGCTTCTACGCCCCCGGCGACATGAGTGACGAGGCCTATGACGCATGGGTGTCCAAGATCGCCGATCTTTATGCTTCGGACGCGTGGAAAGACGTGATGGCCGCAAACGGCCTGGCCCCGCTGGACCTGCAGGGCGCCGAGTTCCAGAGCTTCGTGGCCGACTCGGTTGCGCAGATCCAGGCGATTTCCAGGGAAATCGGCATCATCAAGTAAGCGCCCGCCGCTTGCCTGATGCAGGGCGCCGCGCGGATGTGCGGCGCCCGACCTTCTACCTGACACCCGGATAAGGAGACCGCCATGAGCGATCGTATTTTCGGGGTCGTCGGCATTCTCCTCGCCATCGGCTATGTCTTTGCCGCGCTTGCGATCGAGGAAAGCTTTCTCTCGGATGCCGTCGGCCCAAAGGCCTTCCCCCTGATCATTGCCGCCATCCTGGGCCTGTCCAGCCTGGTGATCGTGCTGCGCCCGGATGCCGAGCCGCACTGGCCCGCGCTTGGCCGCCTGGTCGAGGTCTTTGCCTCGGTCGTGGTGCTGATCCTCTATGCCGAGATGCTGCCCGTCGCGGGCTTTGTCGTGGCCACCGCCTTTGCCGCCGCCTACCTGGCATGGCGCCTGGGGTCCGCACCGCTTGAGGCAGTGCTTGTCGGTGTCTGCACCTCTGTCGGCATCTACGTCATCTTTCACCTTGTTCTGGGTCTGTCGCTGGCGCGCGGGCCGTGGGGGTTCTGAAAAATGGAGATGTTTGGAAATCTCGCCGATGGCTTTGCCATCGCGCTGACCTGGCAAAACCTGCTGCTGGCGCTGCTGGGCTGCTTTCTGGGCACGATCATGGGCGCGCTGCCGGGCCTTGGCCCGTCGAACGGCGTGGCCATCCTGATCCCGCTGGCCTTCACGATGGGATTGGGCGCGACGCCTTCCCTGATCCTGCTGACCTCGGTCTACTACGGGGCGATGTACGGCGGGCGGATCTCGTCGATCCTGCTCAATATCCCCGGCGATGAACCGGCAATGATGACCTGCCTCGACGGGCACCCGATGGCCAAGAAGGGCCTCGCGGGCGAGGCGCTGTCGCTCTCGGGCATCGCGTCTTTCGTCGGCGCCTTCTTTGCCACCTGGGGCCTGATCCTGCTGGCACCGCAGCTGGTCAAGATCGCGCTGCTGTTCGGCCCGGCGGAATACTTTGCCCTCTTCGCGCTGGCCTTCATGACGCTGGGCGGCGTGTCCTCGACCAACCAGGCGAAATCGGCCTTTGCCGCCGCGCTGGGCCTGGGCCTGGCCACCATTGGTGTCGACACCCAGACCGGCGTGCCGCGCTTCACCTTTGGCGAGGTGCACCTCTATGACGGGCTCGATTTCCTCGTGGCCATCGTCGGTCTGTTTGCCTTGTCCGAGGTCTTTATCTTCCTTGAAAACCGTCACGGCGGTTCTGACGCCGAAGGCAAGAAGATCACCGTCGGCAAGCTCTATCCGCCGATGTCGATGATCAAGCAGACCACTCCCACCATGCTGCGCACCTCCTTCCTGGGCTTCCTCGCCGGGGTGCTGCCGGGGGCAGGGGCCTCGCTGGGGTCTTTCATTTCCTACTCGATGGAAAAGCGGCTGGTCGACAAGGAAGGCACCTTTGGCACTGGCGACCCGCGCGGCGTGGCCGCGCCCGAGGCGGGTAACAACGCTGCCGCCGGGGGCGCGCTGGTGCCGATGCTGGCGCTGGGCGTGCCGGGATCGGGGACGACGGCGGTTCTGCTGGCGGTTCTCCTGGCACTGAACATCACGCCGGGGCCGCTGCTGTTCACCCAGAACCCGGACGTGGTCTGGGGCCTGATCGCGGCGCTGTTCATCGCCAACTTCATGCTCTTGGCGATGAACATCCCGATGGTGGGCCTGTTCACCCGCGTGTTGATGATCCCCAGCCGCATCCTGATGCCCATCGTGGCGATGGTCAGCTTTGTCGGGATCTATGGCATCTCGGGCTCGACCTTCGACCTGCTGGTGATGATCGGCTTTGGTGTCATGGGCTGGGTGCTGCGCAAGCTGGACGTGCCGCTGGTGCCGATCATCCTGGGCACGCTGTTGGGCAACGCGATGGAAAACAACCTGCGTCGCGCGGTGACCATCGACAACGGCGACTGGTGGACCCTGGTCGACAGCCCGCTGTCCATCGGCCTCTGGGCCATCGCGATCATCGGCTTTGTCCTGCCGTTGATCATTGGCGCCCGGGTCAAGGCCAAGATGCACGCGCGCCGCGACGAGGAAGGCTCGATCAGCGACTGATCCTTGCGCAGCCTGAGACTGGAAACCGCCCGGCAACTTTCCGGGCGGTTTTTCTTTGCCTAGTTGCCCAGCAGGCGTGAAATCCGGGCCGCCGTGTCCTCCAGCGCGCGTCTGACCTCTGCGGGTACGGCCTGCCGACCCTCTGTCGCACTGGTGGCATTGATCGCGGCGACGGTCTTGCCCGACATGTCGCGCAGGGGGGCCGCGACCGATGTGATCCCCGCCTCGAAACTGCCGACCTGGGTCACCGTTTCGCTGCTGCGGTCGGCCCGCCACTGGGCCAGCAGTTCGGTCATGCCTGGCGCGGTGTTCCGGGTCGTGCGCTGTGCGTTTGCGTCGCGGTACAGCGCGATCAGCGTTTCCTCGTCCAGGTCCGCCAGCAGAACCCGCCCCATCGTTGTATTGGCGGCGGGCAGGCGGCTGCCGACATGGACGATGCTGCCAAGACCCAGCCGGCTGGGCACCCGCAACATGTACAGAACCAGCGTCCCGTCCCGCACCCCCAGGTGCGTGGACCAGTCGGTTTCGTCGCGCAGACGTTCCAGCTCGGGCAGCGCGATCTCAACCAGTTCGCGCGTGGCAAGATAGCCAAAGCCAAGCCGCATCACCGCAGGGCCAAGCGCATAGGTCTTTCGCGCCTCGTCGTGCAACAGGTATCCCATCTGCGCCAGCGTGTAGACGGACCGGAAGGCGGCGGACCGGCTTTGCCCGATCTCGCGCGCGATCTCGGACAGGGACATTTCCCGGCGTTCGGGAGTGAAGGCAGTCAGCACCTGAAGGCCCCGTATGAGGCCGGGAACAAGATAGCGATCCTCGGCGGGATCAAGGTTGGTTCGAGGCAAGCGCGTTTTGTCCATGAAACGGCGTATAGGATGTAAAACGCGGTTTTGCTACCCATATCGCATCGAATTTGAAGCGCGACACGACAAGAGGAAACACCCGATGAACATCAAGACCGATGCGGTTTCGACCCTGGCCGCCGAGCTGTCCGCCCATACCGGCCGTTTCACCGACAAGCAGTTCGACTGGAACGCCTTCCCGTCCAACGCCGGCTTCCCCGACCTGGCCCGCGCGCAGATGCGCTATATCGGCTCTGGCGGCTCGCCCAAGGTCGGTGACACCAGCACGATGAAGCCGGACAATTTCACCCTGTCGCTGATCTACAAGGAACACGGCAAGTACGCCGCCTGCCACAGCCACGAGATCGAAGAGAGCTTTCTGATCATCGACGGTGCGCTGATCGTCGGCTGGGAGCGTGACGGCGAGGTGGTCGAGGTCAACCTTGGCCCCAAGGACATGATCTTGAACGCGCGTGAAGTCGGCCACGGCTTTCGCGTCGATGGCCCCGAGCCGGTGCTGATGTCGATCTCGGTCGACGTGGGCAAGCCGCTGCCGCCGAAATACCACTACCACCCCAAGGAGCACGCCCCCGAACTGGCGCGCAGCTTTGGCGCCGAGCCGGGCAAGACCATGCCGTTCGACCCGAATGGCACGCATGAACTGCAGCAATTGATGGGCAAATTCGTCATCCGTCACGCAGAGGCGCCGACGATCTGGGAAGAGGCCGGGTTCACCCGCAAGGTCTATGTGGGCGAGGGCGGCATCGCCAACGACACCTGCCGCAAGGAAATGTGGGGCGTGCCCAGCCGCACCGGCGTGCAGGCCTTCACCCGTCCCGTCGAGGACGCGATGATGGTGATCGAGGGCTCGCTAACCGTGGGTTGGGAAGAAAACGGCGAAACCGTCGAGGTCGAACTGGGTCCGCGCGACCTGGTCAAGACGCCGGCAGGCCGCAAGCACTGGTTCCGCAACAACTCGGCCGGTCATGCGACCGTCTGGACGGTGATCGGAACCTCGTCGGACGACGGCGTGGCCTACAAGGCGGCCTGAGCCTTCCATCACTCCCTGTTTGGACTTCGGGGCGCCTTCGGGTGCCCCGCTTTTCGTTTTTCGGAGTGCTGGCCAAGGGCTGAGTGCGACTGGTGGCCCTAGGGTCAGGACTCGTTCTCTCTCAA
>NZ_JARAMO010000076.1:0-1865 GCF_028807275.1 Mameliella sp. AT18 | reverse complement strand
TATGATCAGATGTACGCGGCCTCGGTCAGCGATCCGGCGGCCTTCTGGGCGGAGCAGGCACAGCGGCTGGACTGGATGAAGCAGCCGAGCGAGATCAAGAACACCGATTTCACGCTTGGCCAGGTCAAGATCGAGTGGTTCCGCGACGGCACGCTCAACGTCGCCGCCAATTGCATCGACCGCCACCTGGACAAGCGCGCCAACCAGACCGCCATCATCTTCGAGCCCGACGATCCCAACGAACCGGCGCAGAGCATCTCCTATGCCGACCTGCACCGCCGCACCTGCCGCATGGCCAACGTCCTGGAATCCCTGGGCGTGCGCAAGGGCGACCGCGTCATCATCTACCTCCCGATGATCCCCGAGGCCGCCTATGCCATGCTGGCCTGCGCCCGCATCGGCGCGATCCATTCCATCGTCTTCGCCGGCTTCTCGCCCGATGCGCTGAGCGCGCGGATCAACGGCTGTGACGCCAAACTCATCATCACCGCCGACGAGGCACCCCGCGGCGGCCGCAAGACCCCGCTCAAGACCAATGCCGACAAGGCGCTGTTGCACTGCAAGGACGACGTCAAATGCCTGGTCGTCAAGCGCACCGGCGGCCAGACCACCTGGGTCGACGGCCGCGACTTCGACTACAACGAGATGGCGCTCGAGGCCGCGGATTACAGCCAGCCGGCCGAGATGAATGCCGAGGATCCGCTCTTCATCCTCTACACCTCCGGCTCTACCGGCCAGCCCAAGGGCGTGGTCCATACCACCGGCGGTTACCTGACCTATGCCGCGCTCACCCACGAGGTGACCTTCGACTACCATGACGGCGACGTCTACTGGTGCACCGCGGACGTGGGCTGGGTCACCGGCCACAGCTACATCGTCTACGGCCCGCTCGCCAACGGCGCCACCACGCTGATGTTCGAGGGCGTGCCCACCTACCCCGACGCCAGCCGCTTCTGGCAGGTCTGCGAGAAGCACCGCGTGACCCAGTTCTACACCGCGCCGACCGCGATCCGCGCGCTGATGGGCCAGGGTGACGATTTCGTAACCAAATGCGATCTAAGCTCGCTGCGGATCCTGGGCACGGTCGGTGAGCCGATCAACCCCGAGGCCTGGAACTGGTACAACGACGTGGTCGGCAAGGGAAATTGCCCGATCGTCGACACCTGGTGGCAGACCGAGACCGGCGGCCACATGATGACCCCCCTGCCCGGCGCCCACGCGACGAAACCGGGCGCGGCGATGCGGCCCTTCTTCGGCGTGCAGCCGGTGGTGCTGGACCCGCAGTCGGGCCAGGAGATCGACGCCTCGCCGACCGAGGGCGTGCTGGCCATCAAGGACAGCTGGCCGGGCCAGATGCGCACCGTCTGGGGCGACCACGACCGCTTCGAGAAGACCTATTTCTCGGACTACAAGGGCTATTACTTCTCCGGCGACGGCTGCCGCCGGGACGCCGATGGCGATTACTGGATCACGGGCCGGGTCGACGACGTGATCAACGTCTCGGGGCACCGGATGGGCACGGCCGAGGTGGAATCGGCGCTGGTCGCGCATGAAAAGGTCGCCGAGGCGGCGGTCGTCGGCTACCCGCACGAGATCAAGGGCCAGGGCATCTACTGCTACGTCACCCTGATGAACGGCGTCGAGCCGACCGAGGAGCTGCGCAAGGAGCTGCGCACCTGGGTCCGCACGGAAATCGGCCCCATCGCCTCGCCCGACCTGATCCAGTGGGCCCCGGGCCTGCCCAAGACCCGCTCCGGCAAGATCATGCGCCGCATCCTGCGCAAGATCGCCGAAAACGACTACGGCGCCCTCGGCGACACCTCAACCCTCGCCGACCCTTCCGTCGTCGACGACCTCATCGAAAA
>NZ_JARAMO010000075.1:0-36212 GCF_028807275.1 Mameliella sp. AT18 | reverse complement strand
CCCGAGGGTATTTGGAAAACCAAAGAAGCGGCGGGGCCGCTCCGGGTGCCGGCAACGCGCTCATCAATTCCCCATTGCGCCGCCGTCCCGCTCGCCTATCCTGCCCATAGAGACGCGCCAGCCCAACAGGAGCACGCATGCATATCGTCTGGCTCATCATCGTCGGCGCCGCCGCCGGTTTCCTTGCCACCCGCATGATGAGGATGGAAACCGGCATCCTGCCGACCATCGCCATCGGCATCGGCGGGGCGCTGATCGGCGGTCTTGTCCTGCGCTTCCTGCTGACCATGACCGGGCTTCTGGCGGGACTCGTGGGCGCGGTGCTGGGGGCCTTGCTGCTGATCTGGGTCTGGCAGACCTTCATGCGGTAGACGCGCATGTGCGTCAGCACAGGCCCCCTGCGCGCCGGTTGGCCTTGGTGCGCGGGCCTTGTGGCTCTACCTCCTTGCCAAGTCAAAGGAGGACATCATGGGACAACTTGTTGAGGGCACCTGGCACGAGGGCTGGTATGACACCGGAAAGACCGGCGGCAAGTTCGTGCGGTCGGAGTCGAGCTGGCGCAACTGGATCACCGCCGATGGCGCCCCCGGCCCGACGGGCGAGGGCGGGTTCAAGGCCGAACCGGGCCGCTATCATCTCTATGTCAGCTATGCCTGTCCCTGGGCGCATCGCGCGCTGATCTTTCGCCAGCTCAAGGGGTTGGAGGACCTGATCACCGTCAGCGCCGTGCATCCGGACATGCTGGGCGACGGCTGGACCTTCGAGACCGACGACAAGGGCGCCACGGGCGACACTCTGTATGGCCTGCCCTTCCTGCGTGACATCTATACCAAGGCCGATCCGCAGGCGACGACCCGCGTCACCGTCCCGGTGCTCTGGGACAAGCACCGCGAAACCATCGTCTCGAACGAAAGTGCCGAGATCATCCGCATGTTCAACAGCGCGTTCGATGGGATCACCGGCAACACGCAGGACTTCTGGCCAGAGGCGTTGCGCGAGGCGATCGAGCCGGTGAATGCACGCATCTACGACACGCTGAACAACGGCGTCTACAAATCGGGCTTTGCCACCACGCAAGAGGCCTATGACTCCGCCGTTCATCCGTTGTTCGACACGCTGGACTGGATCGAGGACCGGCTGTCGCACAACCGCTACCTGATGGGCGACCGGATCACCGAGGCCGACTGGCGGCTGTTCACCACGCTGATCCGGTTCGACAAGGTCTATCACGGTCACTTCAAGTGCAACCGTGCCCGGATCGTCGATTATCCGAACCTCTGGGCCTACACCCGCGAGCTATACCAGTGGCCGGGCGTGGCAGAGACGGTGAATTTCGACCATATTACGCGACATTACCACTATAGCCACGAAACGGTGAACCCGCATCGCATCGTGCCCATCGGGCCGGAGCTGGATCTTGGAGCGCCGCATGGGCGTGACCGGCTGCGCGCGGCCTGAACCGCGTCAACCCGCGCGGGCGTAGTGCCGGACCATCGTGGCCAGGTCGTCGGGCGAAGTGCTGCTGGGCAGGAAGGCGCAGGCATTTGCGCAGAGATTGAAGATCGACCCATCCGAAAAGAAGGTCGTGTTGGTGACGAAGATGATCCGCGCCTCGGGTTGGCGGAACTGCGCCAGGTCGGAGACCGCCAACGCGTTGCCGCCTTCCAGCACCACGTCCAAGATGATGATGTCGAAACTCTGTGCCGCAAGCAGGTCAAAGGCGACCTCCTCGGTGGAGGCCGTCCAGACACGGGCACCTCCACGCTGGATATGCCTCTGCCACAGCTGAGCCAGCGGCTCGCTGTTTTCCACGATCAGCACGTTCAAGCGACTCTCCTCGCACCCAGCACCGGGGCAGACCATCCCCGGTGAACCGTTCCTTGCCTTCATCATGTGTTCACAGGAGTGAAGAAACGGTTAATTGCCATGAGAATTTTGAATAAACGGTAAATACCCGCCCCGGTTGTCGGGAATACGCCATCAAGCGCCCGTGCCGTGAAGCATGCTTGCCCCGGGCGCCGGTGTTGATACTGTGCTGCCAAAGAGAGCAAGCGAGGAATTCCATGCGGTTTTCGGCAATTATCGGTGCACTGATGCTGGCGGGCGCGGCTCAGGCGCAGAACGTGCCCTGCGGCGGCAGCTTTGGCGCCTTCGTCGACGGTCTGGCGCAAGAGGCGGTCACGCAGGGACATGACCCCGCCACGGTTCGGCAGTTTTTCGCCAGCGCCCAGCAAAGCGATGCCGTGTTGCGGGCCGATCGCCGTCAGGGGATCTTCCAGGATCCCTTCATCACCTTCTCGCGCAAGCTGATCAGCCAGTACCGGTTGGATAAGGGGCGCCAGATGGCGGACCGCTACGACTCCGTCTTTGACCGGATCGAGCGGGAATTCGGCCTCTCGCGCGGTGTCCTGCTGGCCTTCTGGGCCTTCGAGACGGATTTCGGTGCCTTCCAGGGCGATTTCAACACGCTCAACGCGCTGGTGACGCTGGCGCATGACTGCCGTCGTCCGGAAATCTTCCGGCCGCAGATCTTCTCGGCGCTCAAGCTGTACGAGAACGGCGATTTCGATCCGCGCACCACGACCGGCGCCTGGGCCGGTGAGATCGGCATGGTCCAGATGCTGCCCAAGGACATCCTGATCAACGGTGTCGATGGGGACGGCGACGGCCATGTGACGCCCAAGACCTCGGCTCCGGATGCGCTGATGTCCGGTGCCAAGATGCTGTCGCATCTCGGCTGGCGCCCGAACGAGCCCTGGCTGCAGGAGGTCGAGCTGCCCTCGGACCTGGATTGGTACGACACGGGCATGCACGCCACCAAGACGGTTGCGGAATGGGAGCAGCTGGGCGTGCGCGGCAAGCACGGCGCACTGGACGATGGCCGTCTCGAGGCATCGATCGTGATCCCGCAGGGCCGCAAAGGCCCGGCCTTCATTGCCTATCCGAACTTCAGCATCTACTTCGAGTGGAACCAGAGCTTTACCTACGTCCTGACCGCCGCCTACTTCGGCACGAGGCTGGAGGGTGCGCCGGTCTATGACGCGGGCAACCCAGAGCCGGGCCTGTCGGGTGAGCAGATGAAGCGCCTGCAGTCCAAGCTGGCCGCGCGCGGCTACGATGTGGGTGAAATCGACGGCATCCTTGGTGCGGGCACCCGTGACGCGGTACGCAACGTCCAGCGCGAACTGGGCCTGCCCGCTGATGCCTGGCCGACGCCTGCGCTGCTGAACCGTCTCTAAGCGGGACAAGGATCGGATTGCATGACGTTTCGGCCCGTTCGGGCCGAAACTATCTGGCGGCGGGAGGATCTTGCCTTACCCGATGATCTCGAAGCGGTTCACGTCCACCATGCCGCGATCGGTGATCTTCAGTGCCGGGATTACCGGCAGCGCCAGGAAGGCCAGTTGCAAGAAAGGTTCTTCCAGCGTCACGCCCAGCGATTTCGCCGCCGCCCGCAGATCGACCAACCGGGCGCGGACCTCTTCGAAGGGCTCCAGGCTCATAAGTCCTGCAACGGGCAGCGCCAGTTCGGCCAGCACCCGTTCGTCCCGCGCCACCACGAAACCGCCCTCGATCTCTGACAGCCGGTTGGCGGCCACGGCCATGTCGGCGTAATCCACGCCGACGCAGGCGATGTTGTGGTGGTCGTGGCAGACAGTCGAGGCAATGGCCCCGGCCTGCAGGTCAAAGCCCTTAACGAAACCCGTCGCGATATTGCCGTTCCTGCCGTGCCGTTCCACCACGGCGATGCGCACCAGGTCGCGGGTGACGTCGGGCGCCTTGTCACCGTCCACGATGGGAATGTCCTCGTGCAGGTGATCGGTCAGGATCTGGCCCTCTCGGATGCCGATCACATCCGTTTCGACCCGGTTCGCCCGCGCCCGGAAATTCTCGGGTGAGACCCGCGGCGCCTTGACCGAAGCACGCCCCACGGGCGCCACCGTCTCGCGGGCCGCAAACGCCGCCTCCAAGAGCACCACGCCGCCCGCAAGCACCATCCGCGCGTCGCAAGCCTCCAGCGATCCGATGGCCACGATGTCTGCCCGTTTGCCCGGCGCGATCATGCCGCGATCCTTGAGGCCAAAGGCCTCGGCCGCCGAAAGGCTGGCCGCGCGATAGACCGCCAGGGGCGACGATCCCAGCCGGATCAACTCGCGGATCATGTAATCCAGATGCCCGTGTTCGCCGATGTCCAGCGGGTTGCGGTCGTCGGTGCACAGGCACATGTAGGGCGCCGTCCGTTCATTCAGCAGCGGTTGCAGCGCATGAAGGTCCTTGGAAACCGAGCCTTCGCGGATCAGCACCCGCATCCCCTTGCGCAGCTTCTCCAGGGCTTCATCCGCGCCGGTCGCCTCGTGCTCGGTCCGGATGCCCGCCGCGACATAGGCGTTCAGGTCCGTGCCGGACAGCAACGGGCAATGCCCGTCCACATGGCCGCCCTCGAACAGGCGCAACTTGTCCATGCAGCCGGGATCGCGATGGATCACGCCGGGGAAGTTCATGAACTCCGCGAGACCCAGGCCCGAGGGATGCCCCATCAGCCCGGCGATCTCTGCCGCGGTCAGTTCGGCCCCGGCGGTTTCCATGTGGGTCGAGGGCACGCAGGACGACAGTTGGACCTTGATGTCGATCAGCGTGTGCCGGCTGGCCTCCTGGAAATAGCGCACGCCGGCCTCGCCGATCACGTTGGCGATCTCATGCGGGTCGCAGATGGCCGTCGTCACCCCGCGCGGACCCACGCAGCGGTCGAATTCAAAGGGCGTGACCAGCGAGGATTCGATATGCAGGTGGGTGTCGACGAACCCCGGCACCAGGATCAGGCCCGAGACGTCGATCACCTCGCGTCCCTCGTAGCGGTCCATGATGCCGACGATCGTGTCACCGCAGATCGCGACGTCGCCGTCCAGAAACTCGCCGGTGATCAGGTCGAACACCCGCCCGCCGCGCAGCACCTTGTCCGCCGGTTCATCCCCGCGCCCCTGCGCGATGCGCTGTTCCAGATCCGCCATGATCCTGCCTTTCGAAAATTGCCTCGTACCGGATGATGGCACAGCGCTTCGCCACCTGCGAGACCTTCCGCCGCCGGTTCCATCCCGGTTGCATTGGGGCCAAAGGCACGATCTACTCACGCGCAAAACCAACCAGGGAGATTTCCATGACAAAGACCCTCACGTCCGCGCTTGCGCTGAGCCTCGTTGCGGGCACCGCGATGGCCGAATGCGGCAGCGTCACCTTTTCGGATGTCGGCTGGACCGACATCACCGCCACCACTGCCGCCACAACGCTGGTCCTGGATGCGTTGGGCTACGAGACCGACATCAAGGTGCTGTCCGTTCCGGTGACCTATACGTCGATGGCCGAGGGCGACATCGACGTCTTCCTGGGCAACTGGATGCCGACGATGGAGGCGGATATCGCGCCCTACCGTGAGGCGGGCACCGTCGATACCGTGCGTGACAACCTGCAGGGCGCCAAATACACGCTGGCCACCAATGCCGTGGGCGCCGCACTGGGGATCGCGGATTTTGCCGATATCGCCAGCCATGCGGATGCGCTGGACGAGACGATCTACGGAATCGAGCCGGGCAATGACGGCAACCGCCTGATCATGGACATGATCGACGCCGACGCCTTTGGCCTCAGCGCCTTCGAGGTCAAGGAAAGCTCGGAGCAGGGGATGCTGGCACAGGTCGGTCGCGCAGTGAAGCGCGACGAACCCGTGGTCTTCCTGGCCTGGGAACCGCACCCGATGAACGCCAACTACGACCTGACCTACCTGACCGGCGGCGACGACTACTTTGGCCCCGACCTGGGTGGGGCCACGGTCTATACCAACACCCGCGCGGGCTACGTGGATGAATGCCCCAATGTCGGCGCGCTGCTGAAGAACCTCGAGTTCACCCTCGCGATGGAAAACGAGATCATGGCGCTGATCCTCGACGAAGGCGAAGACCCCGAGGATGCCGCCAGGACCTGGCTTTCGGCCAATACCGGCGTGTTGGACGGTTGGCTGGACGGCGTGACCGCAATGGACGGTGGTGACGCCAAGGCCGCCGTCATGGACGCGCTGAAGTGATCGCGGCGGGGGCGCCACGGCGCCCCCATCGGTCAGCCTTCGTCCTGTTGCGGCATCAGGGCATTGTCCATGTCCTGCGCCCGCACCGCCGCTTCACGCCCCATGATCCGCGCGATGTAGGGGGCAAAGGCTGTGCGGTCGGGCAGGGTGCCGAACTGCCGCCCCCAGGCTATCTGCGAGCCCAGGTAGACATCGACCGCCGAGAACCGGTCGCCAAGCAGGTAGGGCCGCCCGTCGGAGAGCAGCCCCGCCAGCGTATCCGTCACCGCCTCCAGGTTGCCCCAGCCGGCCCGGCCATAGGCCTGCTCATCCTGCGTGTCGAAGCCGAAAGACGCCGCCGTCACCGCCGCCTCGACCGGCCCGGCGGCAAAGAACAGCCAGCGATAGTAGGCGCCCCGCGCGTCCGATCCGGGCTCTGGCGCCAGTGCGGCCTCGGGGAAGGCATCGGCCAGATAGGCGCAGATCGCTGCGCATTCCGTCACCACCACCTCGCCATGCACCACGGTCGGCACCTTGCCCATCGGGTTCAGTGCCCGGTACACGGGGGTCTTCATGGCGGGGCCATAATCCAGGACTTCCGTCCGGTTGGGGGGCGCCGGTTTCTTCCAGCATCCAGCGGGCGATGCGCCCGCGCGACATGGGATTGGTGTAAAAGGTGATGTCACTCATGATCTCTCTCCGGCTTCCGCACGGTCAGGCTCTCATGGCGCGCGCTCGTCACCAAGCGTCAATCGGGAAACCCGCTTCACATCTGGCGGCACAGCCCTCATGCTTTGGTCAGGGAACGAAAGGGATGACATTTGGACTGGCTGACCGAGCACAAGCTCCCCGTAGGTGATGCCGCGGAGGCGGTCTTTGACTGGTTGCAGGAACACGGAGGCTGGTTTTTCGACGGCATGGCCGTGGCGATGGAGGCGCTGATCGACGCGATCCTCTGGCTGTTGCAGACGCCACATGAAATGCTGGTGGTGCTGCTGTTCACCGCCGCGACCGCCGCGCTGCACCGCAGTTGGCAGGTGCCCCTGATGGTCTTCCTGGGCTTTCTCTTCATCCTCAACCAAGGCTACTGGGAGGAGACGACCGAAAGCCTGACACTGGTGCTCTCGGCCTGCGTGGTCTGCATGGGGGTCGGCGTGCCCGTCGGCATCTTTGCCGCCCACAATCCCGGTCTCTACCGGTTCCTGCGTCCGGTTCTGGACCTGATGCAGACCCTGCCGACCTTCGTCTACCTGATCCCGGCCATCGTCTTTTTCGGCATCGGCATGGTGCCGGGCCTGATTGCCACGGTGATCTTTGTCGTGCCCGCGCCCATTCGCCTGACTCACCTGGGCATTTCCTCGACGCCCAAGGCGCTTTTGGAGGCGGCGGATGCCTTTGGCGCCACGCCGGGGCAAAAGCTGTGGAAGGTCGAGCTGCCCAGTGCGCTGCCGCAGATCATGGCCGGGCTGAACCAGACCATCATGCTGTCGCTGTCGATGGTGGTGATCGCGGCGCTGGTCGGCGCCGACGGGTTGGGCGTGCCCGTGGTGCGCGCGCTGAACCGGGTCGACACGGGCCTTGGGTTCGAGGCGGGGCTGATCATCGTGGTCGTCGCCATCATGCTGGACCGTGCCCTGAGGTGGAAACAATGAGCGCTGTCGCCTTCGAAAACGTCTCGATCATCTTCGGCGACCGCCCCGCCAGCGCGCTGCCCCTGGCGGATGCAGGCAAGGACCGGGGCGAGATCCAGTCTGAAACCGGCCAGGTGCTGGGCGCGCATGACTGCACGCTCAGCGTCGAGGAGGGCGAGATCGTCGTGCTGATGGGGCTTTCCGGATCAGGCAAGTCGACGTTGCTGCGCGCGGTCAACGGGCTGAACAAGGTCGCGCGCGGGCGGGTGCTGGTGAATGACGACGGCGACATGGTCGACGTGGCCAGCTGCACCGCCGCGCGCCTGCGCCGTATCCGCCAGCGCCGCGTGGCGATGGTGTTCCAGCAATTCGGTCTGCTGCCTTGGCGCACCGTGGCCGAAAACGTGGGCTTCGGGCTGGAACTGGCGGGGCAGGGGGGCAAGGAGCGCACCGAGACCGTCAAGCGTCAGCTTGCGCTGGTGGGGCTGGCCGATTGGGGCGATCGCAAGGTCGGTGAGTTGTCCGGCGGCATGCAGCAGCGCGTGGGCCTGGCCCGTGCCTTTGCCACCGAGGCGCCGGTCCTGCTCATGGATGAACCCTTTTCGGCGCTCGATCCGCTGATCCGCACCCGTCTTCAGGACGAATTGCTGGACCTGCAGAGTGAGCTGAAACGTACCATCCTGTTTGTCAGTCACGACCTCGACGAGGCCTTCAAGATCGGCAACCGCATCGCCATCATGGAAGGCGGCCGCATCGTCCAAACCGGCACCCCGCGCGAGATCTTCTCGAACCCTGCTTCGGACTATGTCGCCGATTTCGTCGCCAACATGAATCCGCTGGGCGTGCTGACCGCACGCGACGTGATGGAACCTGGCACGGGCAACGGAGCGGGCGAGATCGCGGCCGAAACCCCGATCCGGGACCTGATGCCAAGGCTGAAAGAGGGGCCTCTGACCGTGACCGAGGCGGGCGCGGCGCTGGGTCGTGTGACCTCCGACAGCGTCATCGCGCGGCTGTGTGCGAACAGCTAGACGATCAATCCCTTGATCGCACGGGCGTGTTCCGGACCAGCGCCCACCGTGTCGGTGGTCAGCGCGCGCGCCTCGGCCAGCACGTCGCCCTCGACCAACCGGTCTATCAGGCCCCAGGCCTGTGCCTCTTCGACCGGGATCTTCTGGCCCGCCATCAGGATCATCTTGGCCCTTGCCGGACCCACCAGTGCCACGAGGCGCTTGGCGTCTGACGGTTGCGGCAGAAAGCCCAGCTTCATCACCGGGTAGAACACCTTGGCGCCGGGGACCGAGATTCGCAGATCACAGGCCAGCGTCATGCCCATTGCCCCGCCCGCGACGGTCCCGTTCAGCGCGCAGATCGTCAGACCGGGATGCCGGGCAATCGCGCCTGACAGCCGTTCCCACAGTGGCGAGACAGCCAGACCCGCCTTCGCGGCTTCGAGATCCGCACCGGCGGAGAACACCTTGCCCGCACCGGTCAGGATCAGCGCCCGGGCGCCCGTCTGGGCATCCTCGGCGATGTCGCACAGCTCTTCGAGCATCCGGGCGGTCAGCGAGTTGGCCTTTTCGGGCCGGTCGATCGTGGCGATCCACAGCCCGTCGTCGCGGTCCAGACGGATCATGCCAGTCCCACTGCCTTGCGAATGCTCTCATCCCGCAGGGAAACCTCGTCTCCCAACCAGCCGTCCGCCGCGTCGGAACACATCCAGACCAGCGTCTTGGCAACCCATTCGGGCGGGATATGGGCCGACCAGTCCAGCTGGCTGACCGGGTTTATGCCGCTGGCCTTGATCTCGCGCTGCATCTGCGTGGCCACCGTCCCGGGGGAAAGCGAGATCGCCCGCATCCCCTGGTCGCGGTATTCCTTGTCCATCATGCGGGTCAGCATCAGCGCACCGGCCTTGGACGAACAGTAGTGCGACCAGCCCTCGACAGGCCCGTGCGCCGCGCCAGACCCGATGGTCAGCACCGTGCCGCCGCCGGAGTCGAGCATCACGGGCAGCGCCGCGCGCATGCCGTGGAACACTCCCTTGAGGTTGATGTCAATCACCTCTCCCCAGGCCTCGGGATTGGCATCGGCCATGCGGGCCACGGGTTCGATCACGCCGGCGTTGTTCACAAGGATGTCCAGGCTGCCGTGCGCCTGAAGGCATTTGGTCACCGCCTGTTCCACCTCCCAGTAACGGGCGATGTCGCAGGGGATCGCCACCGCCTGTTCGCCGATCTCGCCGGCCAGGTCCGCGATCGCCTCGGCAGAGCGCGCGACCAGCGCCACCCGTGCCCCCGCCGCGGCGAATGCCCGCGCCGCCTCGGCCCCGATCCCGCGGCTTGCGCCCGTGATCAGTACCGTTTTTCCGCTCAGATCGCTGCTCATGCCCAGTCTCCTGATGGAATTGGTGATTTGCGCCACAAATGGCGTCTCGCAACTGTCGTAATCGCTCAATAGTATGGAATCCAGTCCCTTGACCGGCCCCGAGAAGGCCTTGACACTGCACCCATTCGTTTGCCCCGACAGAGAGGAGATATTATGAAACGCTACGCAACAGCCTCTGCGCTGGCCATCGTGGCTATGGCCGGACAGGCTTGGGCCGATGTCACGCCCCAGCAGGTCTGGGACGACTTCGAAGCATACATGTCCAACTTCGGCTACCAGATCACCGCCACAGAGACGATGGAAGGCTCGTCGCTGGTGATCTCGGACATGACGATGGTCGTCACCATCCCCGAAGAGGATGGCCTTGTCCGCGTGACCATGCCGCCGATGACCTTTGCCGAAGCCGGTGAAGGCAGCGTGTCCATCACCTACCCCGAGGTGGGCGAGGTCATGGTCTACTTCGTCGAAGACGATGACGAGGTCGTCGGCGAAATCGTGCTGGAAATGACCCACACCGATCTCGAGATGCTGGTGTCCGGCAACCCCGGCGATCTGACGTACACCTACTCGGGCGAGCGTGTCGCGCTGGAACTGACCCGCGTCTTCGACCACGAGGACCAGGAAGAGTACGGCCGCGACGTCATCAGCGCCACGATGAGCATGGGTCCGCTGTCTGGCACCTCGCACATCATGAAGGACGAGGCGATGCGCAGCATCGATCAGGACATGACGATGGGCGACCTGGCCATCGATGTCAGCTTTGACGAACCCGATGGCGACGATGCCTTCATGTTCTCGATGGCCCTGGCCGGGCTCAGCAGCACCGGCACCACGCGCCTGCCGCTGGATCTGGACGTCGAGGACCCGACCTCGATGTTCAAGAACGGTGGCATGGTCGACGCGGTGCTCAAGCACAACGGCGGCAAGACAGAGTTCAGCCTGAACGAAGGCGACGGCCCGACCACCGGCATGTTCAGCTCTTCCGGTGGCGAGTTCGGCGTGGCCGTGTCGGAAACCGACCTGTCCTATCGTCTGTCGGCTGCGGATCAGACCGTTGCGATGTCCGGCCCGGAACTGCCGTTGCCGATCAACGCCGCGCTGGGCGAGGCCGGTTTCTCGCTGGCCATGCCGCTGTCGCCCTCCGAAGAGCCGCGCCCCGCGTCGCTGTCGCTGACCCTGGGCGGGTTCACGATGGACGACATGTTGTGGAACATCTTTGACCCGGGTGAGGTGCTGCCCCGCGATCCGGCCACCGTCGCCTTCAGCCTCGATGCGATGGTCACGCCCTTCATCAGCCTGCTGGACACGGATTCGATGGAAAAGCTGGGCATGACCGGCGGTATGCCGGGTGAGCTGAACTCGCTGACGCTCAACAGCCTCGTGGTCGATGCCGTGGGTGCGATGGTCAAGGGTTCGGGCGCTTTCACCTTCGACAACAGCGACTTGCAGACATTCGGCGGCGTGCCGCGTCCCGAGGGCAAGCTGGACGTATCGATCGCGGGTGCAAACGGTCTTGTCGACAGCCTGATCTCGATGGGTCTCCTGCCCGAAGAGGACGCGATGGGCTTTCGCATGATGATGTCGATGTTCACCGTGCCGGGCGAAGACCCCGACACCGCGACTTCGACCATCGAGATCAACGCCGAGGGCCACGTCCTGGCCAACGGTCAGCGCATCCAGTAAGCCGCCGCACCGGCGCAGTCGAAAAGGGCGGGGACTTCCCCGCCCTTTTTACGTTTGGCTGTCGTGTTCAGGCTCGCAGGGCCGGCAGGCCCACGCCCGTGGAATCGAACCCGCCATCCACTGCCACGATCTGCCCGCTGACATAGGATGCCTTTTCCGAGGCGAGAAAGACGATCACCTCGGCCAGTTCGCGCTCGCTGCCGTAACGGTTCAGCGGGATCGAGTCGTGGTAGGCCTGGATGATCTCGGGGCTGTGCACGGCAATCGAAAGTTTTGTCTTGACCGGGCCCGGCGCCACACAGTTCACGCGAATGCCGAATTCACCCAGCTCGGCGGCGTGCTGCTTGGTCAGGTGGACGACCGCGGCCTTCGAGGTGCCATAGGCCACCCGCAGCGTCGAGGCGCGCAGCCCGCTGATCGAGGCGATGTTGACGATGGCCCCCTGAGTTTCCTTGAGGTAGGGCGCCACCGCCTGCGAACAGAGGAAAACACCGTCCAGGTTGGTTTCCATCACGCGCCGCCACATCTCGAAGTCGCAGTCCTCGATGGGGCCGAACTCGGCCACGCCGGCGTTGTTGATCAGCGCGTCTATGCGTCCCGCCCAGCCATGCGCTTCGCGCACCATCGCCGCCACGTCCTGCGGGTTCGACACGTCGCGTACCAGAGGCAGCACGTTCTTTCGCGTGGCGGTCTGTTTCAGTAGCTCGTCCCCGTCGCGGTCCAGCATCGCCACCTGCCAGCCGTTCTCCAGGAACAGGTCCGCCGTGGCCAGCCCGATGCCGCGCGCGGCGCCGGTGACGATTGCGCATTTCTTGTCCATTGATGTCCTCCCGATCTTCTGCCGCGCACTCTAGGCAGCCCGCAGATCGGGGGGAAGCCCCGTCAGAAACGTGTCAGGTCCGCATCAGGTCCGGCAGATCGCCGGTCAGACCGGCCGCCTCGCGGATAAAGCCGCGGCGCAGGCCCGGCGCCGCGTTGATCGCCGCCATGCCAATGTCGCGCGCGGCCCGCAATAGCGGGTTGTCGTTGGAAAACAGCCGGTTGAACAGGTCGGTGGAGGCAGCCAGCGTCGCCGTGTCGAACCGTCGCCATTGCGTGTAACGGTCCAGCACACCCGGCGCCGCGATGTCCTCGCCGCGTCTTGCCGCATGTGTGATCACATGTGCCAGAACCGCCACGTCGCGCAGCCCCGCGTTCAGCCCCTGGCCCGCGATCGGGTGCATCCTGTGCGCCGCGTCGCCCACTAGCGCCACCCTGTCCGCCACGAAGGCCCGCGCCAGTGACAGTGTCAGCGGATAGGTGAACCGCGCTCCGGCAAGGGAGATCTCGCCGAGGAAATCGCCGAACCGCGGGCGCAGCACCTGCAGGTAGTCCTCGTCGGGTAGCGCGTTGATCGCCTTGGCTCGCGCGTCGGTCTCGCTCCAGACGATGCTGGAGCGGTTGCCGGTCAGCGGCAGGATGGCCAGCGGTCCGGCGGGCAGGAACAACTGGTGTGCCACGCCGTGATGCGGTTCTTCGTGCGCAATGGCGCAGACCAGCGCGGTCTGGCCATAGCTCCAGCCCATGCGCCGGATACCCGCCCGGCGCGCGACACCGCTTTTCTGCCCGTCCGCACCCACGATCAGGCGCCCGCGCAGCACCGTTCCATCCGCCAGCGTGACCGCCGCGCCCTCGGGCGTGACGTCCTGCGCGGTGACAAGGCTTTCTGCGCGATGTTCGATCAGGTCCGAACCCGCCAGCGCGGCCAGCAGGGCGCGGCGCAGGTAACGGTCCTCGATCATGTAGCCCATCGGGCCGTCCTCGATCTCGGCGCTGTCGAAATGCAGGCCAAGGAAGACGCCTGCATCGCCCACCCGCCCGTCCGAGACCTTGATCTCGTTCATCGGCTGGGCGTGATCGGCCAGCGCACGCCAGATCCCCAGCCGATCCAGCATCCGCTGCGACGACCGTGCCAGCGCGTATGAACGGCCATCGAAATCCTCGGCCTCGCGCGTGTCCAGGGGCAGGGCATCCACCACGCAACTGCTCAGCCCGGCCTTGGCGGCGGCGAGGGCAAGGGCGGGGCCGTTCAAGCCGCCACCGACTATGATCAGGTCATGTTCCATGCGGCGCAATATGGACGTGCGCACGGGATTGTCCATGCGCCCGCCTGCCGCTACCGTCGCCGCGCGAGGACAGGGAAGACGAGAATGACGAATTGGACAGAGATGAGTGCCGCGGACCTGGGACGCGGCATTGGCAGGAAAGAGATCGACCCGGTCGCGCTGACCGAGTATTTCCTGAATGAAATCAACGCACACCCCCTGCGTGACCGGATCTATGCCCGGCTGACCCCGGACCGCGCCCTGGCCGAGGCCGCCGCGGCGAAAACCCGCGCCGAGCTCGGCCTGCGGGTGCATCCGCTGGACGGTGTGCCGATCAGCTGGAAAGATCTCTATGACACTGCCGGCACGGTGACGGAGGCCGGTTCTGCCCTGTTGGCTGGGCGCATCCCCGCCCGCGACGCCGAGGTGCTGCGGACCGCGACGCAGAACGGTCTGGTCTGCCTGGGCAAGACCCACCTGTCCGAACTGGCCTTTTCCGGCCTTGGTCTGAACCCGGTGACGGCCACCGCGCCCTGCGTGAACGATCCCGACGCGGTGGCGGGCGGATCGTCCTCTGGCGCCGCGGCCTCTGTCGCCTTCGGGCTGGCGCCGTCGGGCGTCGGGTCGGACACCGGTGGATCTGTCCGCCTGCCCGCCTGCTGGAATGACCTCGTGGGGCTCAAGACCACCTCGGGCCGGCTCAGCCTGAAAGGCGCAGTCTCGTTGATTGCCAGTTTCGACACGGTTGGCCCGCTTTGCCGCTCGGTCGAGGATGCGGCCCTGATGCTGTCGGCGCTCGAAGGCGCACCGGCGCCTGATCTGCGCGGCACCAGCCTGAAGGGGCGCCGCTTTGCCGCGCTGCAGACCGTGGTGATGGACGACCTCGACCCGGCCCCGGCGCAGGCTTATGCCCTTGCGCTGGACAAGCTGCGCGCCGCCGGTGCGATCGTCGAAGACCTCGACTTCCCCGAGATCATCACGCCGCATGAGCAGTCGGCCATGCTCTACACCTCCGAGGCCTGGGCCACCTGGCGCGACGAGATCACGGCCCAACCCGATGTCATGTTCGCCCCCATCCGCGAGCGATTCGAGGCAGGCGCCGCGCATTCCGCCGCGGATTTCATCGCCGCATGGAAGACCGTGCACGCCATGCGCGCCCGCTGGGCCGAGGTGACGGCAGGTTATGATGCGGTGCTCTGTCCAACCGCGCCGAACCTGCCGGAAAAGGTCGAAACCCTGATGGAACTGGGCGAGACCTATGTGCAGGCCAACCTGCGTACCCTGCGCAACACGAGGATCGGCAACCTGATCGGCGGCGCCATCGTCACCCTGCCCACGGGCATCCCGTCGTGCGGCGTCTCCTTGATGGGTACGCCGATGGGCGAACATCACCTGTTGCGGATAGCCAGCGCCGCCGAGGCCGCAATGGCCTGAGGATTTCGCGCCACTGCGACTTTGGCGCCACATCGCCCCCCTGCAGGTCCTTGATTCTGGACAGAACCCCCCGTTTTTCCGTATCCTGCGGACAAACGCGGGGCACGCGAATGATCCCGCTACTTATTGAGGCAGTCACGATGTTCCCCGAGCGGTTTTCGAACCTACCGGCCTATGCGTTCCCGCGCCTGCGCGCGCTGCTGGATCACCATGATCCGGGCGGCCCCGTGCTGCACATGTCCATCGGAGAGCCAAAACACCCGTTTCCGGCCTGGATCTCCGAGATCATCGCGCGCCACGTCGCCGATTTCGGGCGTTACCCGCCGAACGAGGGCACGGCAGAACTGCGCGCGGCCATCTCGGACTGGCTGAACCGGCGCTATGGCGTGACGATGGACCCGGCGACCCAGGTCATGAACCTGAACGGCACGCGCGAGGGGCTGTACAACATCGGCATGGCGCTGTGCCCCGAGCAGCAGCGGGGGCAGCGCCCGGCGGTGCTGATGCCCAACCCGTTCTACCAAGTCTACATGATCTCGGCGATTTCCGTGGGGGCAGAGCCAGTCTTTACCCCCGCCACCGCCGAGACCGGTCACCTGCCGGACTACGCGGGTCTGCCGGCCGAGGTGCTGGACCGAACCGCGCTCTGCTACATCTGTTCGCCCGCCAACCCGCAAGGCGTCATGGCGGACGAGGCCTATTGGCGCGAGTTGATTGGCCTGGCCGAAAAGCACGACTTCCAGATCGTGGCCGATGAATGCTACGCCGAGCTTTACCGCGACACGCCGCCTACCGGCGCGCTCGAGGTGGCGGCGGCGATGGGGGCGCATCCCGAACGGGTGTTGTCGCTGCACTCGTTGTCGAAACGTTCCAACCTGCCGGGGCTGCGCTCGGGCTTCGTGGCCGGCGGCCCCGAAAGCATCGCGCGCCTGCGCCAGCTGCGTGCCTATTCCGGCGCTCCGGTGCCGCTGCCGCTGCAACATGTGTCAGAGGCGCTGTGGACGGATGAGGCGCATGTGCGAGAGAACCGCGCACTCTGGGCGCAGAAATACGCCCTGGCGGACGAGATCCTGGGCGATGTTCCGGGCTACATGTCCCCGCAGGCGGGCATGTTCGTCTGGCTGCCGGTCAAGGACGGCGAGGCGGCGACGTTCACACTGTGGACGGAAACCGGTGTCCGGGTACTGCCCGGCGCCTACCTGTCGCGCGACACGGCGGATGGAAACCCGGGGCAGGGGTACATCCGCGCGGCGCTTGTCGCGCCCCAGGACGAGACAAGGGATGGGCTGACCCGGATCCGGGACTGCCTGTTCACATAATAAAGAAAAAGACGAGGCGAAGATGGCATCTTTCCAGGCAAGGGGGCGTGATCCCCTGTTCGACACCAATACCGCCGCGACGCTGGAAAAGCGGGGTCGCGAGCTGATCGGGCTGGCGCTGATCGCGCTGGGGCTGATGGTGGCGGCCATGATCGCCTCGTATACGCCGGATGATCCCTCCTGGCTGTCGGCCACCGATGCGCCGGTGCAGAACTGGATGGGACGCCTTGGGGCCTATGTCGCTGCCCCGCTGTTCATGATCATTGGCCTGGGGGCCTGGGCGCTGGCCGCCGTTTTCCTGGCCTGGGGTGTCCGCCTGGCCCTGCACCAGGGCAATGGCCGCGCCTTTTCCTGCCTGATCTTCTCGCCCATCTGGGTGGCGCTTTGTGCGGTCTATGCCGCGGGCCTACAGGCATCCGCCGGATGGACGCATCATTTCGGCCTTGGCGGTCTGTTCGGTGACATGATGATGGGCTCGGCCATCAATGCACTGCCCTTTGCCCATGCAACGGGGTTGAAGATCATGCAGCTGGGACTGGGCGCGGGTATCCTTGCGCTGGGCGCCTTCGTGCTGGGCTTTACCCGCGAGGAACTGAAATCGCTGGGCCGCTTCCTTCTGGTCAGTGTGGTGATGACCTACGCCACGCTGGTGCGCCTGATGGGCCGCGGGGCCAGCGGTACCATGACCGTGGCACAGCGGATGCAGGCCGCCAGTGCCGAACGTCGCGCCGCCCGGGCCGAGCGGCGCGCCGCCGCCGCCGAAGCCGCACAAGAGGCCGATCTTGTCGCCAGCGCCGAACCGGCGCCTGCCGCCGTGCCTTCTGCCTCGCGCGTGCTGCGCGCCGACATGGGCGTGCCGCCGTCGCCCGAGGCCGGGTTCTATGACCCCGAGGAAGACATCCTGGAAGAAGCACCCATGCCGCAGCCCGAGAAACAGGGCTTTCTGTCGCGCATGATCCGCCGGGCGGACCCTGATCCGCTGCCCGAACCCGAGCTGGTCGAGGAACTGATCGACCATGACGTCGATGTCCCTGGAGAGGACCGCATCCGGGCCAAGATCGCTCGTGCGGTGAAATCCCGCAGCACGGTGCTGCCGGGCCGTCAGACGCCGGGCATCATGGCCGACAAGCCGCTGACCAAGGGACGCGGATACGGCCCGCAGCCCATCGTGTTCCGCGACACACCGCGCCAGCCCGCGCTGCCGCCGGAACCGCCGTTGACCGCGGCGGACCGCCCGCTGCCGCCCGAGCCGCGCCTGACCGCCGCTGATCCGGTCCCCGCGCCTGCCGCCGCTCCGGCCCCCCGGATCTCACCAAGTGCCGAGGAGGTTTCCGAACCGGCGCCGCGCGTCCTGCCCCGTGCCCCTGCCGCGGAACCCGAGGTCGATGCCGAATTCTACTCTGATCTCAGCGATTTCGATGACTATGGAGACCAGGATGGCTTTGACGACGACTACGCCGACGAAGCCGAGGTGCTGAGCGACGACTACCAGCCCGAGCCTGCCCCGCAGTCTGCACCGCAACCGCGCGCCGCCGTGCCGCTGCCGGAACCCAAGAAGGTGGTTCAACAGCCGGTGCGCAAGCCCGTGCAGCCCTCGAAACGCGCCCAGGCAGAGGCCCAGCCCCAGCTGCGTTTCGACGATGATGGGCCGGAATACGAATTGCCGCCGCTCTCGCTGCTCATGTCTCCGGACAAGATCGAACGTCACGTCCTGTCCGACGAGGCGCTCGAGGAAAACGCACGGATGCTGGAAACCGTGCTGGACGACTACGGCGTCAAGGGCGAGATCGTCAGCGTCCGCCCCGGCCCGGTTGTCACCATGTACGAACTCGAACCCGCGCCGGGTCTCAAGGCCAGCCGCGTGATCGGCCTTGCCGACGACATCGCGCGTTCCATGTCGGCCCTCTCGGCCCGCGTCTCGACCGTGCCGGGGCGCAGCGTGATCGGGATCGAACTGCCCAACGACAACCGCGAGATGGTCTCGTTCCGCGAGATCCTGGCGGGCCGCGACTATGGTGACGGCAAGCACAAGCTGCCGCTGGCGCTGGGCAAGAACATCGGCGGCGAGCCTCTGGTGGCGAACCTGGCCAAGATGCCTCACCTGCTGATCGCGGGGACCACCGGTTCCGGTAAGTCCGTCGCCATCAACACCATGATCCTGTCGCTGCTCTACAAGCTGACGCCCGAGGACCTGCGGCTGGTGATGATCGACCCCAAGATGCTGGAACTCAGCGTCTATGACGGCATCCCGCACCTTCTGTCCCCGGTCGTGACCGATCCGAAAAAGGCGGTCGTGGCCCTGAAATGGGTCGTGGGCGAGATGGAAGATCGTTACCGCAAGATGTCGAAGATGGGCGTCCGCAACATCGACGGCTACAACAGCCGCGTCGAGGACGCGCTGGGCAAGGGCGAGATGTTCAGCCGCACGGTCCAGACCGGCTTTGACGACGACACCGGCGAACCCGTCTTCGAGACCGAGGAATTCGAACCGAAGAAAATGCCCTATATCGTCGTCATCGTCGACGAGATGGCCGACCTGATGATGGTCGCGGGGAAAGAGATCGAGGCCTGCATCCAGCGTCTGGCGCAGATGGCGCGAGCCTCGGGCATCCACCTCATCATGGCCACGCAGCGGCCCTCGGTCGATGTCATCACCGGCACGATCAAGGCGAACTTCCCCACCCGGATCTCTTTCCAGGTGACCTCCAAGATCGACAGCCGGACAATCCTTGGCGAAATGGGGGCCGAACAGCTGCTGGGCATGGGCGACATGCTCTACATGGCGGGGGGCGCCAAGATCACCCGCTGCCACGGGCCGTTCGTGTCCGACGAGGAGGTCGAGGAAATCGTCAACCACCTCAAGGCCTTCGGCCCGCCGGAATACGTGGGTGGCGTCGTCTCGGGGCCCGACGAGGAAAAGGCCGACAACATCGACGCGGTGCTGGGTCTGAACACCGGCGGCAACACCGGTGGCGAGGATGCGCTGTACGATCAGGCCGTGGCCATCGTCATAAAGGACCGCAAGTGCTCGACCTCGTACATCCAGCGCAAGCTGGGCATCGGTTACAACAAGGCCGCGCGCCTGGTCGAGCAGATGGAGGACGAGGGTGTCGTCAGCCCCGCCAACCATGTCGGCAAGCGCGAAATCCTGGTGCCGGAACAGGCCTGAGACCGGGGCAGGGAGGGGGCGCGGCCCCCTCTGCGCTTGCGGCGCATTCACACCCGGAGTATTTTTGCAGAGAAGAAGCATGGGGTGCGAGGGCATTGAAGGGGCGGCTTTCCGCCCCGATATTGACCTGCAAGAGGCCTGCTATCGCATAGCGCCGCGCGATGTGCCATGTCAGCGGGCATTCCGAGCAGGAAGGAAACACATGATCCGCAGAGCTTTCACCGCAGGTCTCATTGCCCTTGGCACGCTTGCGGCGCTGCCCGCCAGCGCCCAGCAACTGTCGCTGAACGAGATCTCGCGCTACCTGAACTCGATCACCTCGGCCACGGGCACTTTCACCCAGATCAACGCCGACGGCACGATCTCGACCGGCGAAATCGCGATCAAGCGGCCGGGCAAGGTGCGTTTCGACTACAACCCGCCAGAGCGGGCGCTGGTCATGGCAAGCGCCGGGGCCGTCTATATCCTTGACCGCAAGCTGGGCGCCCGACCGGACACCTATCCGCTGCGGCAGACGCCGCTGTCGATCATCCTTGCGCGCCAGGTGGACCTGAGCCGCGCCGGCATGGTGGTCGGGCATGGGTTTGATGGCACGGCGACCACCGTCACCGCGCAGGACCCTGACAACCCGGATTATGGCACAATCCAGCTGAAGTTCACTGGCGCACCGGTTGAGTTGCGGCAATGGATCATCACCGACCGAAACGGTAGCCAGACCACGGTGATCCTGGGCGGGCTGGAACAGGCAAACCTGTCCAACAGCGTCTTTTCGATTGAAAGCGAACTGTCCAAGCTCAAGCGCTGAGGGTGTGGCGCGGCCCCATCCCGGGGCCGCGCGTTTTCCCTACCGTGCGGCGCGGCAATTCCTGAGTTGCCGCTCGTAGAGCACCGCCCGTTCGCCTACCTGTGTCGACACCCGCAGCAGCCAGGACTTGGCATTGTAGCTGCCTCGGCGATAGCCCGTGCGACCCTCGTGGTAGGCAAGGTAATGGCGCCGCGCGTCCGACTTCGGAATGCCCAGCTCCTTGTGCGACAGATCCATGTACCAGCCCATGAAATCGGTTGCGTCGCGGATGTTGTCTCGGCGCGCACCGCGCCGGCCCGCGTCGGCCAGGTATTCGTCCCAGGTGCCGTCCAGCGCCTGGCTGTACCCGAAGGCCGAGCTTTGACGCCCGATCGGGATCACGCCGAGGCTGTACCGGAAGGGGGTTCGCGCATCGCTGTCGAACTTGCTCTCCTGGTAGATCGTTGCCATCTGAACGTGCACGGGAACACCCCAGCGCCGTTCGGCACTGCGGAAGGCACGGTAATATCCGGGACGCTGTTCGAGAATCGAACAGGCGTTGTCCAGGTTGCGCGGAGACGTACCAGACCCGCCGCCACCCCCACAGGAGGCCGCAAGAAGCACGATCACCAAGGCGCGAAGGACTCTGCTCATTTGCCACTCGCCTCGCTTTGTCTTTTTATTGTAAGGCATTTTAGCTGATTGCGCCGGGGGAGGGAATCACATTTCCTCCAGTCCAGCGGGTCACCGCTGTCGCGGGGCATGGTATCGGGACAAGTGCGCCCTTGGCCTATGATCTGGACTGTTGGCGGGTGTTTCACAGAGTGTTTCCCGCCAATTTGAGGCGAAAGTTGGACAAGGCACCGGCGGAAACGGTATCAAGGAGGCAGGAAGAGGTTCGTTATGTTGCACAATCGCGCGAAATATCACCTGGGTCAGGTCGTCCGCCACCGCAAGCACCCCTTCCGGGGCGTGGTGTTTGATGTCGACCCCGAATTCTCGAACACCGAGGAATGGTACGAATCCATTCCCGAGGACAGCCGCCCGTCCAAGAAACAGCCGTTCTATCACCTGCTGGCAGAAAACGATCAGAGCTTTTACGTGGCCTATGTCTCGGAACAGAACCTGGTCGCCGACTACTCGGGCGAGCCGGTAGATCACCCGGACATTCCCGATCTCTTCGGCGCCTTCGAGGACGGGTCTTACGCGCTGCACTTCCAGATGAACTGAGGGCTGGCGTCCCGCAGCGATGAGAACGGGATCATCCCGCCTTTGCCGCCCAGGCGGCGGCCTCGTCCAGGCGGTCGTCGCCCCAGAACAATTCCTCCCCTACGACGAAAGACGGGCTGCCGAAGATGCCCAGGCCCTCGGCCGTGTCGGTTTCCGCGCTCAGCAGCGCCGTGCCTTCTTCGCCCGCGGCTCGGGCCAGCACCGCGACAGGGTCCTGCCCCACGGCCCGCAGGCTGTCTGACAGGTTCGGATCGCTGCCCGCTTCCTTCCCGTCGACGAACCAGCGGCGATAGGTTTCTATCGTGTAGTCCTCGCCCCAGCCTTCGGTCATGCCCAGAACCGCTATCTTGTTGGCCAGCGGCAGGTCGGGCAGTGGGTAAGGGGCGGGGACATTGATCGGCAGCCCGAAAAGCTCGGCCCGCCGTTCCATGTCGCGCCACATGTAGGCGGTCTTGATCGGCTTGTCGCGGAAGGGGACGTTGTTCTGGGCCATCATGATCCGGCGCACGTCAAAGGGGCGCCATGTCACCTGCAGCCCGTGATCGCGCGCATAATCCCGCATCCGCGCGACCGTCAGATAGCTGTAGGTGCTGCCGATCGAATACCAGAAATCCAGTTTGGCCATGTCAGATCCTCCTGCCGCGAGGGCAGCCTAGCGGCAGGCGGGACAGGTTGTGAAGCCCGTGTCACAGGGCGGCGCGCATGACCTTCAGGAATTCCGTGATTTCGGCTTCGGTCGTGGACCAATTGCACACCAGGCGCGCAAGCGCCGGTTCATCGGCCTTCTCGGGCGGGTTGCCCCAAAGCGCGTAGACCGCGCCCGCCGCCTGGGCCGCCTTGTGCGCCCGCAGCGGCGCGCGAAAGAACAGCATGTTGGCGCGGGTCTTGTTCACGATTTCCAGCCCCATGTCCTGCAGCCCCCGGGCCAGGGTCTCGCAGCGGTCATTGGCCTGCTGTGCCAGGTCGCGCCACAGGTCGTCTTCGAGGTAGGCCAGCATCTGGGCCGCGACGTAACGGTGCTTGGAATACAGATGGCCCGCGCGTTTCACCCGCAGCTCGAACTCCTGCGCCCGGGTAATGCCGCTGCTGGCGGGTGCCTCTGGGTCAAAGATCACCACCGCCTCGGCATCCATCAGACCGTTCTTGGTGCCGCCGAAAACGGCGATGTCCACGCCCGCCTTCCAGGTCATCTCGGCCGGGGTGCAGCCCAGCTTGACACAGGCATTGGCAAAGCGCGCCCCGTCCAGGTGCACAGGCAAACCGTATTCCCGTGCCACCGCACACAGCGCCCCGATGTCGGATAGCGCATAGACATTCCCGCCCTCGGTCACATTGGTGATCGAGACCGGCCCACGCTGTGGCCCGTGCACGCCGCGGTTGCCCTCGCCCAGGATCGCGCTGCGCAGGGCCTCAGGTGTCATCACGTCGCCGCCGCGCACAAGGGTCAGCTTGGCGCCGCCGGTGTAGAACTCGGGCGCGTTGCACTCGTCCTCGTGGATATGCGCGTGCTCGGAGCAGAAGATCGTTTGGAACGGCGCGCAGAGCGTGGCCAGTGACAGTGAATTCGCAGCGGTGCCCGTGGCCACCAGGTAGACTGCCGCGCCCGGGGCCTCGAACAGGGCGCGAACCCGGTCCGCCACTTCTGCCGTCACGTCGTCGGCGCCATAGCTTGCCGCCGCGCCGCTGTTCACCCGGGCCAGGACGTCAAGAACCTGCTGCGGAACTGGGCTGGCATTGTCGGATGCAAAGTTCATAGCGGCTCCTCGATGATATGGTCTTCCCAGTCGTCTTCATCGATCTCGAATTCGGGCACTGTTGCCCCTTGCATCGACACACCCGCCGCATGAACGGACTCGGGCGTGCCTGAAATCAGCGGATGCCAATCGTACAGCGGCTTGCCCTCGTAAAGCAGCTTGTAGGCGCAGGTCTCGGGCATCCAGTAATGGTTTTTTGCGATGTTTGCGGGCCGCAACACGATGCATTCCGGCACAAACTGATGCCGGATCTCGTACTGGGAGCAGCGGCAGGTGCTGTCGTCGAACAGGCGGCAGGCGACACGGGTCAGCGCCACCTCCCCGGTGTCCTCGTCCTCAAGCTTGTTCAGGCAGCACTTGCCGCATCCGTCGCAGAGCGCCTCCCACTCGGCGTCCGACATGTCCTGAAGGCGCTTGCGCTCCCAGAAGCGCGGCGTCAGGCCGGTGCGGGCAATCGGATCTGTCATTCGGCGGCCAGGATCTCGCGGGCCTTAAGGCAGTCCGCGTCCATCTGGGTGATCAGCGCCTCAAGCCCGTCGAATTTCAGCTCGGGCCGCAGGTATTCGACCAGTCCGACCGACAGGGTCGCACCGTAGAGGTCGCCCGTGAAGTCGAAGAGATAGGTTTCGATGTTGGGCACTTCGCCATTGAACATCGGGCGGACGCCGATGCTGGCGGCCCCGCGATAGCTGCCCTTGTGCGGGCCGTCGCGCACGTCCACCAATACGGCGTAGACGCCGAACCGGGGCGGGTGCAGCCCGTCGATGGACATGTTCGCGGTGGGATAGCCAAGCTCACGCCCGCGCTGTTCGCCGCCGACCACCTTGCCTTCGATCCGGTGCCAGTGACCCAGCAGGGCCGCAGCATCGCGGGGGCGGCCCTCGGACAGCGCGTCGCGGATCGCGGTCGACGAAACCTGTACACCGCCGGTTTCCAACAGGTCAGCAACCGTTACGCCAAACCCCATTTCTTCGCCGAAGGCCTGCAGACTTTCGACATTGCCCGCGCGCCCCTTGCCGAAACAGAAATCCGCGCCCACCACCACGTTGACCAGGCCGAACCCCTTGCGGATCACGCGGTCCGCGAAGTCCCGCGGGGTCAACGAGGCCAGCACCGTATTGAAATTCAACTGGTACAGCCGTTCGACCCCAAGTTTCTCAAGCCGCGCGGCGCGGGTCTCGGCGCTCATCAGGCGAAAGGGGGCGGAGTCCGGGGCGAAATATTCGCGCGGATGCGGTTCGAACGTCATCACGCCAAGAGGTGCCCCGGGCGCCGATCGGCGCGCGAGGTCGATCACCGCCTGGTGGCCCAGATGGACGCCGTCAAAGTTGCCGATGGCGACGCTGGCACCCTGATCTTCGGGCCGCGTGTACTGATAGTCGTGAACGATCCGCATGCGCTTCCCGTTACCGGCACGCGCGCCCGTGCGCAAGCATCCCCCGGCATGGCGTGGCGCCCGTGCCCCGATTTGTGATGCCGCCCACACGGATGCCGCGCAGGCGCACAAATACCCTGTCCGACTGCGGGCGCGGTCAGCCCTTGTCGGTCACGTTTTCCTTGAAGGACTTTTCGAAGGCGGCCTGCTTGTCGGGCCCGGCCTCGGTCTGGAACTTATCCTTCCATTCGGAATAGGGCATCCCGTAGTAGACCTCGCGGGCCTCTTCCTTGCCCATCTCGATGCCCTTTTCGTTCGCCGCCTCCTGGTACCAGCGGCTCAGGCAGTTGCGGCAGAAGCCGGCCAGGTTCATCATGTCGATGTTCTGTACGTCCTGCCGGTCTTCCATCAGGTGCTGGCGCAGCCGGCGAAAGGCGGCGGCCTCGATCTCGATGCGGGTCTGGTCGTCCATCTTTGTCACTCCTCTTTCTCCGTCGCGGCGGCCAGCGCCTGTTGCAGCAGCGGCGCCAGGCGCGCCGCCCAGTGTCGCTGGCCGACCTCTTCCTCGATCAGGTCGTTGCGGACCTCGATCAGCGTGTTCAGGCGTCCTGCGCCAAGGGCGTGGCGGTCGATCGCATCGCCGGGCAGGTGACCGGGGTAGGGCTGGTTGCGTCCCACCACCAGATCGGGTTCCGCCTCCAGCATGTCAATGAGCGGATCGGACAGGCGCGCATCCCATGCGGCGTGCAGCACGCCGACATGCCAGGGGCGGGGCGGGCGGCCGTGCAGTTGCGGCGTGAAGGAATGGATCGCCACGATGGCCACATCGTCGCGCCCTGCCACCATTTTCGCCAAAGCGGCATCATAGGGGCGGTAATAGGCGTTCAGGCGGCGTTCCTTTTCTTCGGCGTCCGCATGGCGGTTGCCGGGGATCACCGAACCGTCGTAGAGCTTCATCAGCAGGGTCGGGTCGTCTTCGCCCCGGTTAGGGTCGAGCACGAGGCGCGAGAAATTCGACAGGACAACCGGCGCATCCAGCAATTCACCCAGTTCCCGCGCCATACCGGCGGCGCCCACGTCATAGGCAATGTGGCGCGCCATGTCCGACACCGGCAGGCCGAGAGAGCCGCCAAGATCGGGCGGCACAATGTTGGCGGCATGATCACAGGTGATCAGGAACCGGCTCTGGCGGGTTTCGCCGATGATCTGGCAGGGGGAATATGTCATGGTCTCGTCGTCTTTGGCCCGCTACACATATGCCAGTTGCGCGGCAAAGGGAAATACGTGATAAAGCAGGCGCCGTTAGCGGTAACGCCGCAACTGCATTTGCCAGCGCGCACACGCGGACGCGACTGGCCGCCACAGCCGACCGGGCAGGGAGAAAGACATGAAACGCGACCGTAACGTCAAGATCGTGGCCACGCTTGGCCCCGCATCCAACACCTACGAGATGATCCGGGCCCTGCACGAGGCCGGAGCGGATGTCTTTCGCCTGAACATGAGCCACGGCACCCACGAGGAAATCGAGGAACGCCACAAGATGATCCGGCAGGTCGAAAAGGACCTGGACAGCCCGATCGCGATCCTTGCCGACCTCCAGGGCCCGAAACTGCGCGTGGGTGAGTTCGCCAACGGCTCGGAAGAGCTGGAGTGGGGCCAGAAGTTCCGGTTGGACCTGGACGAAGCGCCGGGTGACGCGACACGCGTGCAGCTGCCGCACCCCGAGATCTTTGCCGCCCTCAGCGGCGGGTCGCACCTGCTGGTCAATGACGGCAAGATCCGCCTCAAAGTGGCCGACTGCGGCAAGGATCACGCAAATTGCATCGTCGAGGCGGGCGGCACGATTTCCAACCGCAAGGGCGTGAACGTTCCCGACGTGGTGCTGCCGCTTGCCGCGCTCAGCGACAAGGACCGCCGCGACCTGGAATTTGCCTGCGGGCTGGGCGTCGACTGGATCGCTTTGTCCTTTGTGCAGCGGGTCGAGGACGTCGAAGAGGCGCGGCGCCTGGTCTGGGGCCGGGCGGCAATCATCTCGAAGATCGAGAAACCCTCGGCGGTCGAGGCTTTTGACGAGATCCTGGAGGTCTCGGACGGGATCATGGTCGCCCGTGGCGACTTGGGCGTCGAACTGCCTGTTCAGGCTGTGCCGCCGATCCAGAAGCGCCTGGTGCGCAAGTGCCGTGCGGCCGCCAAGCCGGTGATCGTTGCGACGCAGATGCTGGAATCCATGATCGAAAGCCCGATGCCGACCCGGGCCGAGGTCTCGGACGTGTCCGGCGCCATCTACGAGGGCACCGACGCCATCATGCTGTCGGCGGAATCGGCCGCCGGTCAGTACCCGATCGAGGCTGTCACCACGATGAACAACGTGGCCATCTCGGTCGAGAGCGACCCAACCTATCGCGACGTGATCGAGGCCTCGCGCAACGCCGTGCGGACCTCTGTCGCCGACGGCATCGTGGCCGCCGCGCGCGAGATCGCCGAGACGACAGAGATCAAGGCGATCTGCTGCTTTACCTCTTCGGGCACCACTGCGGCCCTGGTTGCGCGGGAACGTCCGCGCGTGCCGATCATCGCCATGACCCCGATGACCGGTGCCGCACGCCGGCTGTCGCTGACCTGGGGCACGCAATGCGTCATGACCGGAGAGCTGGAGCGGTTCAAGCAGGCTGTCGTCAACGCGGCCCGTGCCGCGCGCGCGCAGGGCTATGCCGGTGAAAAGGACCAGATCGTCGTCACCGCAGGCGTGCCCTTCAACCAGCCGGGAACGACCAACATCCTGCGCGTTGCCCCCTGCAACGAGCGTTTGATCTTTTCGACCGATCCGGAATAACCTTTCCCCTGCAAGAGGGGGCAGGCCAATGGAACCTGACATGATGCTGGTCACCGGCATGGGGCTGGTCGTTCTGTCACTGCCGGCGATCATTTCGGCCTGGTCCGACAATCGGGCGCCCCGTGTGGGCGCCCTCGTGTTGTTCGGCGGCGCGGGACTTGTCTTCTGGGCCTTCCGCGAAAAGGACGGCGGTTATCGCCCGCAGGATATTCCTGACGCGGTCTATGGCGTGATCGGTCAGATCCTGAACTGAGAGCGGGCTCAGGAAGAGGGGCGGGGTTCCGCTGTATCCTCTGTGGGTTCCTGTTCCGGCTCCATCTCCAGATCGAGGTCCGGCAGCCCTTCGCGAGACAGCAGGATGGCCACGGGCCGCACGCGCGGGATGTGCGAACAGATGATCATGATCGACACCATGATCGGCACCGCCAGGAACATCCCCACGATCCCCCAGACCGCGGCCCAGAAGGCCAGGCTGGCGATGATGCCGAAAGAGGACAGCCGCAGTGTCTTGCCCAGCAGCAGTGGGTCAAGCACCTGGCCCACGGTGAACTGGATCACGGTTACGATCGACAGGACCGTCAGGCCTGTAAAGGCGTCGCCGGTCTGGACGTAGCTGACCAGGGCTACCACCACCGTCGCCACGATGGAGCCGATGTTGGGAATGAAGTTCAGGACGAAGGTCAACACCGCCATCGGCATCGCCAGGTCCAGCGCAAAGAAGGTCATCACCGCGTAGACCAGCGCCCCTGTGACGGAGCTTATGACCACCTTGACCACGAGGTAACGGTTCACCCGGTGGATGATCGAGGAAATGATCCGCTCGACCCGCCGTGCGCGCCGCTCGTCCCCCATGAGGCTGGCCAGCTTGGTCGGGAACCAAAGGCGCTCCAGGAACATGAAGCCCACGAACAGCGTGACCAGCACCGCACCCGAGGCGATGTTGCCCGCCTGTCCGGCGAGGGACGACAGGTAAGGGCCCAGCTGGATCGATTTCATCCAGTCCAGCACGGCGGTCTCGACATCCGCCCCCATCCAGCCGACCAGGTCCGCCACCGCCTGCTGGGCGGGGTCCGCGTATTGCAGGATCGTGACTACAACCGTGTTCGCCTGGGCGAGGATGATCAAAGAGGCGGAAATCAGGATGGTGGCGATCAAGAGCACCGCCAGCATCGAGGCAATCCAGATCGAAACCCGGGCACTGCCGATCCTCATTCGCTGGAAATAGTTGATCGCATCGGAGGTCAGCGAGAACAGCATGATCGCGATGGCCAGCGAGATCAGCAGGAACTTGGCTTGCACCAGCAGAAAGAGGATCACCGCGAAGGCGATGATGCCCAGAAACCAGGTCTGCGCCTTTCGGATTTCGGAGACTTCCGCGCGCGCGGACTGGTCGGTGTCTGGATGATCGGGCATATGTCGGGATTGAAACTCTGTAATTGTGTTTGAGTAGCCGCGCGACCCAAGGATAATGGGGCCTGTCGCGGGGAGCAAGGCGAGGCGCCAGCGGGATCCTGTCGCTTGCGGTCCGGGGCAGGTCGTGCCCCCGTGTTCGCCCCTTGCCAAACCTGCCGCGTCCCCCTATACGGCGCTTTCCAACCGCGCGGCCGGCCACCAGTGGCATGCCGAGTCGCGCCAAGTAACGGAGATTGAAATGCCCAAGATGAAGACCAAGTCGAGCGCCAAGAAGCGCTTCAAGGTGAGCGCCACCGGCAAGGTGCTGACGGCCCAGGCCGGCAAGCGCCACGGCATGATCAAGCGCACCAAGAAATTCATCCGCGATGCGCGCGGAACCACCACCATGTCGAAGCCTGACGCCAAGATCGTCAAGCAGTACATGCCCTACGACCGCTGATCAGGAGGATAAGATATGTCCCGTACCAAAGGCGGAACCGTTACCCACGCGCGTCACAAGAAGATCACCAGCCAGGCCAAAGGTTACTATGGCCGCCGCAAGAACACCTTCAAGGTGGCGGCACAGGCTGTCGACAAGGCGAACCAGTACGCCACGCGTGACCGCAAGAACCGCAAGCGCAACTTCCGCGCCCTGTGGATTCAGCGTATCAACGCCGCCGTGCGCGCGCATGACGAATCGCTGACCTACTCGCGTTTCATCAATGGCCTGACACTGGCTGGCATCGAGGTCGACCGCAAGGTCTTGGCCGACCTGGCCGTGCACGAGCCCGAGGCATTCGCCGCCATCGTCGACCAGGCGAAAGGCGCGCTGCCGGCCTGAGCCGAGCGCATCTCGAAAATCGGACAAGGCCCGGGCTCAGCGCCCGGGCCTTTTCTGTTGCGGGGGTCCGTGTGACGGAATGGCAGAATGCGCGGCTATGCGCGTATGGCGGGAGTTTCAGTGTGAAAATGCGCGCAAAGCGCTTTGGGCTTCGCTAGGGTCGAACCGGACCTTCTTCCCGACACGAAAAAGCCTGCTTATGGCAGTGGATTTTCAGGGCACGTCCGCGATCCCCGTCACCGAGATCAATGGTGACGAGATGTTCACCCTTCGGGGCGCGCAGATCTATGCGTCTGGGGTGGCTGTCACGCTGGGCACCGGGGCCCTGTCGACAGAGTTTCACAACCACGGCACCGTCCTTTCGGGCGCTGCGGCGGTTGGCGTGCTCACTGCGGACAGCACGGTGGGCAATTTCGGCACGATCAATGGTGTCGTGGCGGCGGTCGACTATGCGCCCGGCGCGGCCGGTCTGCACTTCCTGTAGAAGCACGGCGACATCAGCAGCAGCGGTACGGCCATCGGGATGCAGGGCAATCCCGACATGAGCCTGTACCTGACGAACACCGGTCGGATCACGACCGACGCCGGGGCGATCATCGCGTCCAACAGCGGGCTTGATGACCTGCGTCTCATCAACAGTGGGGAAATGATCGGCAACGACCTATACACGGTTGCAGAATTCAGCGTCTACCTGGCCAACTCCGGGCTGATCCAGACCAGCGGGATCCAGGCCGGATCCGGGTCGGGGACAACGGTTCTCAACAGCGGGACGATCACGGTGCATGGCACAGGTCCGGCCCTGGAAACCGGCGGCGCCGCAGATGTGGTCAGAAACACCGGCACGATATTCGGCGACGTGGTCCTGGCGGCGGGCGAAGACCTGTTCCGGAATGCGGGCCCCGGGAGCGTCGTCGGCACGGTACAGGGGGGGGGGCGGACAACGACACCCTTATCGGTTCCGACGCCGCGGACCGTTTCGAGGGTGACGAAAACGCCGACCTTCTGGTGGGACAGGGTGGGAACGACTCGCTGTACGGTGGAGAGTTTCCGGACGTGCTGCTGAGTGGCGACGAGGATGAACTGGCCGGGGGGCTGGGTCTCGACTTTCTGACCGGGGGCGCGGACGCGGACATCTTTGTGGTCCGCACCATCGCACAGGCCGGGATCGGCGCCACGTGCGACCAGATCCTTGATTTTGAACAGGGTGTGGACGTGATCAACGTGGTCTCGATGACGCCGGGGGTCTTCACCTTTGTCGGCACCGGAGCCTTTAACGGGGCGAACCAGATCCGTGTGATCGAAACGGCCTCCGGGTCCAGCATCGTCCAGTTCGAGACGACGGGGGATGGCATCGCCGATGCCGAGATCCGGGTGGCCGGTGTCGTCGGCCTGACCACGGACGACTTCGCTCTGTGAGCGTACAACCGAGAATTGCGTCCATTTGGTCTTTGGCAAGGGGCGGCCCTCTGCTATGCAGACGATCTGAGTTCAACCGCGAGAGACCCGTCATGTTCCCGCGCATCGCCTTTGCAGAACGCGATCCCGGCCCCCCTCGGGGGATCGGGTGCTTGTGTGCGCGCAGCGACTAGCAGTCAGATCCGGTTTTTTCCCGAGGGGCGGCATCCATGTGATGCCGCCCCTTTTCTTTTGTTCCGCAGAAAGGAGCCGCCTTGGCCGAAGACCCCGACGATCCCGAGGAGGCAGAAGGCCTAGTCCCCTGTCTCCGTTCCCGACACAGACCCATACGACCCCGGCGATCCGGTTCTCAACACCCCTTCAGGGCGGTGAATGGAGATGCATTGATTTCATTTTAAATCATTGAAAATAAACATTAAAAATCTTGATCGGTGTCGCCGAATTCACTAGGTTTCCGTCATGGCCAATGGGGCGTTCGTCTAGGGGGCAGGACACCCGCCTTTCGAGCGGATAACACGGGTTCGAATCCCGTACGCCCTGCCAGGCCCGGCGTTTGGGTCGCGTAGCTCAACGGGAGAGCACCGGATTGTCTATCCGGGTGTTGCGGGTTCGAATCCCGTCGCGATCGCCACCGCCGCCTTTGCTTTTCCGGCACGCCCATGCATGTTGGGCCCCACGTATCCCGGGGCGCTTCATTAATGACTACCAACGATCCATTCCGTCACCACCCCGGCCTGCGCGCTCTGATCAAGCCGCGCGAAGACAGCTTTTTCGCGGATTTTCACGTCGACAAGGCCATCGAGATCGGCAAACAGCACGGGCGCGCCACCGACTGGATCCTGACCGAAGCCGAGATCGAGGCCGACCGGACACAGGCACTGGCCGGGCGAATGGACCGCGATCTCTGGGTCTTTGCCTACGGCTCGCTGATGTGGGATCCGGCGGTGCGCTTTACCGAGGTGCGTCGCGGATTTGCGCCGGGGGCCGAACGGCGGTTCATCCTGTTCGACATCAACGGCGCGCGCGGGACAGAGGACCAGCCGGGACTGATGGCGGCGCTGGACGCGGGGCAGGGGTGCCACGGGCTGATCTTCCGGATCGCGGCCAGGGATGTGCAGGACGAGACCCGCAGCCTCTGGCACCGCGAACGTCTGGGAGAGGCCTATCTGCCGCGCTTCATTTCCGTCGAAACCGATCACGGAACCGAAGAGGCGCTGGCCTTCCTCGCCAACCATGCGGCCGGCAACATCAGGGGCGATCTGCAACATGACGAACAGGTGCGGCTGATCGCGACCGGCGAGGGGTTTCTCGGCACCAGCCGCGAATACCTTGAAAACCTCGCCGCGCACTTCGAAGAGATGAAGATCGAGGATGCAGAGGTCACCCGGCTCGTGACCGACGTGCGGGCCTACGCCTCGGGCTAGGCGGTGCCGGAAGGGACCAAAGCAAGGTTGCAAACCGGCCATGTCGGGGCTAACCCGTCGCGGGCAAGCCTGAGGGATCGGACATGGAAGACCTGCGCGAGAAATACATCGACCTGATTGCCAAGGCGGGCGACGAAGCCGCGCTGGAGGACCTGCGCGTCGCAGCGGTGGGCAAGAAGGGCGAGATCAGCCTCAAGATGCGTGAACTGGGCAAGATGAGCCCCGAGGAGCGCCAGGTCGCCGGCCCCGCGCTGAACGCGCTCAAGGATGAGATCAACGCCGCCCTGGCCGCGAAGAAGGCCGCGCTGGCCGATGTCGCGCTCGAGGAGCGGCTCAAGACCGAATGGCTGGACGTGACCCTGCCGGGCCGCCCGATGCGCCGCGGCACCATCCACCCGGTCAGCCAGGTCATGGAAGAGATCACCGCGATCTTTGCCGATCTCGGCTTTTCCGTTGCCGAAGGTCCGCAGATCGACAGCGACTGGTACAACTTCGACGCGCTGAACATCCCCAGCCACCACCCGGCGCGGGCCGAGATGGACACCTTCTACATGCACCGCGCCGAGGGCGACAATCGCCCGCCGCATGTGCTGCGCACCCACACCAGCCCCGTGCAGATCCGCCACATGGAGGCGCATGGCGCCCCCTGCCGGATCATCGCGCCGGGCCGCGTCTACCGCGCCGACTATGACCAGACCCATACGCCGATGTTCCACCAGGTCGAAGGGCTGGCCATCGACCGCGACATCTCGATGGCGAACCTGAAATGGGTGCTCGAGGAATTCGTGAAGGCGTATTTCGAGGTCGACCACGTCGAGCTGCGCTTCCGCGCCTCGCATTTCCCCTTCACCGAGCCTTCGGCCGAGGTCGACATCCAGTGTTCCTGGGAGGGCGGCGTGCTCAAGGTGGGCGAGGGCGACGACTGGCTCGAAATCCTCGGCTCCGGCATGGTGCACCCGCAAGTGTTGAAGAACTCGGGCGTGAACCCGGACGAATGGCAGGGCTTTGCCTTCGGTATGGGGATCGACCGGATCGCGATGCTGAAATACGGCATCCCCGACCTGCGCGCCTTCTTCGACTCTGACCTGCGCTGGCTGCGGCACTACGGGTTCGCGGCGCTGGACGTGCCGACGACGGCGGCGGGCCTGTCGCGCTAGGTAGGATGCGCCAGTCGCTTGGACCAAGCGCGCTGGCGACTGTGACCGCGATGCTTGTGGTGGTCGCTCTCGGCCTGCCACTCGGGTTCAAGTGCGGTATTATCGTCTATGATCCTGTGGCGTTGCCTTGGTTGCGCTACGCCACGATCCTGATCGCCCCGGCGTTGGTCGAAGAGCTGATCTTTCGCGCCCCACTTTTGTGGGTGCGGAGAGAACGGCTGCTGTCCTTGGGCGCGGTCTTGTTGGCGGGCTATGTATTGCAACACTCAGCGACGGCCTGGCTCATCTGGCCGGACGCCCGCGCGTTTTTCTGGGACCCGTGTTTCCTTCTGCTGACCGCCTGGCTTGGACTGGTGAACATGGTGCTTGTGGTGGCCACTGGGCGAGTCATGCCTGCGGTGATTGTGCATTGGTTGGCCGTCACGGGTTGGATGCGGTTCCTCGGGGGCGAAGACGCGATTTCCAGAAACCTCCCCTTCGGATAGTGAGGGCACCGTGGTGTGGCGGGAATGTCCCCCTGTCCCCGCGCGGGATTCCATGACACTCTGCGCAGGCACACAACCCCGGAGACAGCCCATGTTCCGCGCCCTCTCTCTCGCCGCCCTTCTCGCAACACCCGCCCTCGGTGACGAGGTCTGGGACAGCGCGCAAGGTCCTGTCGTCTACGAAGAGGACACCGGCGGCGCGGCTGTCCTGTCCTTCACGCATCCGAACGGCTATCCGGCCAGGCTGGTCATCCCGGGACTGGCCGGCAACTACCAGGACCGCGCCGTGCACCGGGCCTTCTGGGTCGGGCAGGGGCCGGGCACCTGCTTTGCCGCCATGAGCCTCGGGGGCCAGCCCAGCCATGACTGGGGGGAGGCCCTTATCAGTTTTGACAGGCCCGCCTTTCCGACCTCCTTCACCCTCTCGTTGGGTGACTGCTTTGGCCCGATGACCACATCCTTCCGGGCGCTCGCACGCTGACATGGCGCTCTTTACCCACGAAAATCGCCAACGCAGCGCCGACTCGCGCCGCGTCTATGCCGCCTTCGAGATCGCCCATACCACCGTCGATTTCATCGCCGCCTTCTGTTTCCTGATCGGCTCGATCCTGTTCTTCTGGCCTGTCTGGGAAACGCAGGCGATCTGGCTCTTCGTCATCGGATCGGTCTTTTTCGCGCTGAAACCGACCCTGCGGCTGGTTCGGGAATTGAGGCTGGCGGCAATGGGCGACGCCGAGGACCTGGCGGAACGCTATCGCGATTGACGTTTGCCGGACGGGCATGGCAGGCGGGGCCAAAGGGGAGGTACATGATGTCCGAAACGCTCACCGTCGGCGCCGCGCAGTTCGGCAGCCGGATCGGCGATCTCGACGCCAATTTCGAGGAACATCACCGCTGGGTGAGCCAGGCCAGGGGGCTGGACCTGCTGGTTTTTCCCGAGCTTAGCCTAGTTGGTCATTACGGTGCCGAAAACCTTCTGGACGTGACGATGAAACGGCACGACCCGCGCCTGATCGAGCTCAGCCGCGCGGCGGGGGACACGATCCTGATCGTCGGTTTCGTCGAGGAAGGCCCGGCGGCACAGTTCTACAACGCGGCGGGCGTCTACAAGAACGGCAAGCTGATCTACATCCATCGCAAGATCAATCTCCCCTCCTATGGCAAGCTGATCGAGACGAAATACTATGCCCAGGGCCGTTTCGTGGACACGCAGGAGATCACCGAGGACTGGCGCCTTGGCCTGCTGATCTGCGCCGATCTCTGGAACCCGGCACTGGTGCATCTTGCCTTCCTGCATGGCGCGACGCTGCTGGTTTCGCCGATCTCCAGCGGGGTCGAGGCGGTGGGAGAAGCCTTTGACAACCCCTCGGGCTGGACGGCCACGATGCATTTCTACTCGATGATGTACGGCGCGCCCTCGATCATGGTGAACCGGACCGGGCCGGAAGAGGATCTGAATTTCTGGGGTGGCTCGCGGATCCTCGACCCCTTCGGCCATCCTCTTGCCATCGCCGGACAGGACCCGGAGCTGATCACCGCCGAGCTTGATTATGGCCAGGTGCGCCGGGCCCGCGCCCTCTTGCCCACCGTGCGGGACAGCAACATCGGCCTGGTCGAACGCGAGATGAACCGCCTGAACGACCGATTGGGCGTTCCCGACATCATCCGCGACGACGACTAGGCCGCGCCGGGCCATCCTGGCTGGCGGGTCTCGCTGGGCGCGCGCCCATGTTTCTTTGGGCTGAAAATACCTCCGGG